>CAJXXO010000001.1 GCA_913062655.1 uncultured Bacteroidota bacterium
CTCTCCCCCAACCCTGCCTCCACTTATATCCAACTGGAACTGCCACCTTCTGCCCTTCAGCAAGGCCAGCTCACCCTTACTGATCTGACAGGGCGAGTGGTGCTGCACAAACAGCTACAGGGTAATGCTACGGTAACCGTAGGTAGTCTTCCGGCCGGGCTGTATCTGGTGGAGGTCACAGCAAATGATCAACGCTTTCAGGGCAAGCTGATCGTCCAATGATCACTTCCGCAACAATTACCAAAACCTTTCCTCCGCTGATTCCTTAATTTAGTCGTTCTCACAACTAAAGCAAAGACGTATGAAGCGATGGTTATTGGTGCTGCTCCTTGGCAGCGTAGGTCTCCTCTCTGCCCAAGACATTGACTTATCTGTATTCGAAAACCTCAAGCCCCGCGCTATCGGTCCGGCCGGTATGAGTGGGCGGGTCACCAGCATAGATGTGGTGCCCCATCAGCCCGACATCATCTATGTGGGTACTGCTTCGGGTGGCTTGTGGAAGTCTACCAGCGGTGGCACCCATTGGGAGCCAATCTTCGATGAGCAACCGGTGCAATCCATTGGTGCGGTAGCCATCGATCCATCCAACCCGTCCATCATCTGGGCAGGAACCGGGGAAGGCAATCCACGTAACAGCCACAATTCCGGCAAAGGCATTTACCGCTCCCTGGATGGTGGCAAGCACTGGACATTGATGGGACTGGAAGCCACACGCAACATCCACCGCGTCATCGTAGATCCGACCAACAGCGACATCGTATATGTTGCAGCCATGGGTAGCGCCTGGGGGCCTAACCCTGAGCGAGGCGTTTATAAAACCACCGATGGCGGACGAAGCTGGGAGAAAGTCCTCTCCGCAGATGACTCCACCGGCTGTGCCGACCTGGTGATGGATCCCACCAATCCGAAAAAACTGGTGGCTGCCCTCTGGACCTTTGGTCGCAAGCCGTGGACGTTCAACTCCGGTGGAGAAGGGAGTGGTCTGTTCATCACCCATGATGGCGGACAGACCTGGGAAGAGCGTACCCATGAAGATGGCCTGCCGAAAGGACCACTGGGCCGAATTGGTTTGGCCATTTCGCACAACAAACCCAATGTGATGTATGCCTTGGTGGAAGCCAAAAAGCTGGGCTTGTACCGCAGTACAGATGGTGGCTTTACCTGGACCTTGCGAGGCAGTGATGAAAATGCTGGTAATCGCCCGTTCTACTATGCCGATATCTTCATCGATCCGCAAAATGAAAACCGCCTCTACAGCTTGTGGTCGCTCTTGAGTCGCAGCGAAGATGGCGGTAAGACCTTCGAGATTCTGGCCGGGTACAGCAAACTGCACCCCGACCATCAGGCCTTTTGGGTGAGCCCGGAAGATCCCGATTACCTCATAGCCGGTAATGATGGCGGCCTGGGCATCAGTCACGATGGGGGCGCCAACTGGCGCTTTGTCGAGAATCTGCCGCTCGGCCAATACTACCACATCAATTACGATAAGGAGGTGCCGTACAACATCTATGGCGGTATGCAGGACAATGGCTCCTGGGTAGGTCCGGCCTACGTGTGGCGCAGGGGTGGTATCCGCAACAGCTACTTCCAGGAGCTGTACTTCGGTGACGGCTTCGATGTGGTGCCGGTGCCTGGCGATAGCCGTTATGGCTATGCCATGTCGCAAGGTGGCAATGTAGCCCGCTACGACAAGGAGACGGGTGACAATGTATTTGTCAAGCCCGTGCATCCGGAGGGCAAGCCCTTGCGCTTCAACTGGGATGCGGCCATGGCAGCCGATCCGTTTAATGCTGATGCGCTGTACTTTGGCAGTCAGTACCTCCACCATAGCACCGACCGAGGCAAGAGCTGGAGCATCCTGTCACCCGACCTAACCACCAACGACACCAGCAAGCAGAAACAGGCCGAAAGTGGTGGCCTTACCATTGACGCTACGCAAGCGGAAAACTTCACTACCATCACCGCTATCGGCCCCAGTCCACTGGATGAAAAAGTGATCTGGGTCGGTACAGACGATGGCAACGTACAACTCACAAGAGATGGAGGCGACACCTGGACCAACCTGGCCAGCAAGCTGAAAGGCCTGCCGGCTGGTAGTTGGATACACCAAGTCAACCCAAGTACCTACGCAGCAGGTGAAGCCTGGGTGGTGGCCAACAACTACCGCAGAAACGACTGGGCACCCTATGTGTATCACACGGATGACTTTGGTAAAAGCTGGACACGTGTCGCTACCCCCGATCAGGTGGAAGGGCACACCTGGAGCCTGGTGCAAGACCTGGAAGAACCCAATCTGGTCTTTCTTGGCACGGAGTACGGCCTCTACATCAGTTTCGACAAGGCCAAGACCTGGCACAAGTGGACCCACGGCTACCCATCGGTACCTACCCGAGACCTGAAGATCCACCCACGTGAACACGACCTGATCATCGGCACCTTCGGTCGGGCGGCCTATATCATGGATGATATTCGTCCGCTGCGGGCTATGGCAGCCGATGCCGAGGTATTGGACCAGCCGTTTGTGCAATTCCCTATTCCGGATGCCTACCTCGCTGCCACACAGCAGCCAAGTGGGGCCCGCTTCAATGCACAAGCCGACTGGGAGGGCGAGAACCGCACCTCTCGTGCCCGTCTGACCTACTACCTGGCCGAGAAGGGGCAACCTGAGGAACAAAAAGGCGACACAACACTACCGGAATACAATTGGGAGAAATTGGCTGTCACCGTGTACAACAGCGATGGCGATACCGTACGCCATTACCATACTGACGCAGACACCGGTTTGCATCGCATCACCTGGAACCTGTCTGCCGATGGTACGCCTTTCCCCACTTATCGTGAACGGAAAGAGGACGATAATCGCCCAAGCGGACTATCTGTGCTACCGGGCACCTACACGGTGGAGTTGCGGTATGGTTCTTATGCAGACTCAGCAGAAGTAGAAGTGTTGGCCGATCCTCGGATCCCCTACGACCTGGAAGGCGAGCTGGCCAAGCGGGCTTTTATGGCCGAAATGGAAAGCATCGTAGCGAAGACCGATGCCGCTTTCGAGCAATTAAAAGCGGCCAAGCAATCACTCGATGTGGTAAAGGCCAATATGGAGCATGTTGATAAGGAAGACAAGGATTCTGTGATGAGCCATACCCAAATGATGGCCGACTCACTCAAAGAATTGATGGCGATCTACTTTACCCCTCAGGATTTTGTCGGCTACGACCATGTAACCGTGCGACTGAGCGACCACTTGCAACTGGCGATGAACTTGCTGCAAAGCAGCCATGGTGAGCCGGGCGCCAATGCATTGACGGCCATGAACAACGCCAAGGCAGAGGCAAAAATCGCCATCGAGCGGATCAATACGTTCTTTGCGGAAGATTGGGCCGAATACCAGGCCTTTGTAGAAACCATCGAGAAACCGTTATTCCCTGATCGGGAACCGGTCGACTTGGAAGACTAAATAAAAAAAGGGCGCTCCGATCGAAGCGCCCTTTTTTATTCACCAGTTAGCTGCACTTACTGCACTTGCAAGGTCTCCGTAGCTTGCCAGTCTTCGCCTCGTAGTTCTACCATATACATGCCGGCCGACAGCTCTTCTACCGGTAAGGTAATCCGCTGATTATCCGCCCACTGCAGTGCTCGTTGATAGACCACTTGTCCGCGAATATTCAGCACTCGTACCTGTCCACTACCCTCAACACCTCGTACCTCAAGGGTCGCCTGCCGGGTGGTGGGATTAGGATACAGGGTCCAACTTTGCGTTCCGGCAGTAGCTATGCTGGTCGGGATACCCCGTACCAGTGTCACCTCAAGTGCGGTTCCTGCCGTAAGCAGGCTACCGTCACCGGCAAGGGCCCGGTGATAAACCGTGAGGGTATCGTTGGCAGCTACGCCAATATTGGCCAACAGCGTATCCAGCTTGTTGAAGGCCACATCTACCGTTGCCATTGTACTGGCCTCAGTAGTGAGCAATGGATTGGCAAAGGAATCTGTTGCTGCCACCTGCCAGTGATAAACGACTTCATTGCCATCCGGATCATTGACCATATCAAAATCTACGTCCAACGTATTTCCGATAGCCACATCAAAAAGTGCTCCGGGACTTGGGGTTTGGATGCCTGGTGTCTCCGGGAAAAAGTTAGGTGAAGGCAAAACTTGTCCCCTGATTTCACCCGCTGGATGATTGAGCGAGTGTACATTGGTGTAAAGTTCGCCTTCTACCATCGCCTCTACTTCTACCGGCATCAATTGAAATTGGTTGTTGGCTGCAGCAATGGTACCGTTAAGTAAATTGGCACTTGCAGCCACATCCAGTGCTACGGATACGATACCATTATTGCCTACCGCAGCATTGTGCAGGTGAGCTCCACCAGCTATTGAAGTATCCAGTGCAGCAGATAAGTTGGCGAAAGAACCGGAGGCTACGATGCTTTCCCCCGACAATTCCAGCACAATCGCACCGGATGCGCTTGTGGCAATGGGCGTGGGTTGATTGAAACCACTCAAATGGGCGCGATAATATTGGTCTGCAGCCGGTAGAAGCTGTGCGCGCAATTCACCGGCTCCATAATTAGTAGTGTGCAGGTTAGCATACAGTCCACGTGCCTTGAGCGAAGCTTGCTCGGTAGCACTCATGGTAAATTGGTTGTCATCCGGCCCATATGTACCGGATTGGAGAGTGGCTTCCAGGTCACCATCCAGCACAAAGGTAACCGGGCCACTTTCACCCGCTAATCCTGTGTGCAAATGGGCTCCACCGGCAATACTGGTATCCATGGCGCTGGATAAATTATCGAACGATCCATACACGGTCAGTTCACCATTATTCGACTCGGCAAACAGCGCCCCGCTGGCCATACTATTGATAGCCGGGGTTTGTGCGGAAGCCGAAAGTGGGGCATAGTAGTAGGCCTCTGCCTCTGCCGCCACCTGTCCACGGGCGGCTCCACTCGCATGATCCAGTGTGTGCACATTTACATACACTTCTCGATCACGCATCGCAGTGATATCAGTCGCAGTTAGATTGTAGGTATTATCTGTAGCCAGGAAGATACCCTGCTCAAGTGAAATGGCGGTGCGGGCGTTCAAGCCTTGCAGAATAGAGCCGGTTTCACCTACTACACCGCTGTGCAAGTGGACACCATTGGCGATGCTAACATCCAGGTCGCTGCCCAAGTTGGCAAAGCTACCCGTAGCGACCACCGTTTCATTTTGTACCTCCATCAGCAGTCGTCCTCTGGCTTGTGTATTTACATGAGGTACCGTTTGGGCCCCTGAGATATCTGCTACAAAGTACATTTCTTTCAATGGCAACATTTGTCCACGAATCTCACCGGCCGGGTGGTCCTGGGTATGAATATTGGCATACAGGCTTCTATCCATCAGGGCTTCTACCTGTGTACTGGTCAGCGTGAAGGTGTTACTGTCAGCGATATACTGGCCTCCGCGCAGGTTGGCATCGGCTTGTGTTTGCAGTGCTATTTCAACACCCCCTGTTCTGCCCGCCAGCGCCTGATGTAAATGAGCACCAATACCGGGATCGAAGTCGCTATCCAGATCACGAAAAGCACCCACTACAATCAATTGGCTGCCATCCAATTCGGCTATCAATTGGCCCCGTCCACTGCTTTGCGTACTGGGCACTTCCTGTGCGCCTGATAAGTGAGCGCGGAATATCGCCTGGCTCATACCCATTACCTGACCACGTATTTCACCGGATGGGTGCATGGTCGTATGGATGTTGACATAGAGGTTACGTTTCTCCAGTGCCGACCGCTGGTTGGCGGTGAGTGTGTAGGTATTGCTGTCAGCAATGAAAATGCCACTCTTCAGGCTCGCATCGACTGTAGCCTGTAAAGGAATTTCCACCCCTCCATTTTGTCCGGGAAGACCAAGATGTAAGTGTGCTCCTCCGCCAATTGAGGCGTCAAAATCACCTTCCAACTGGTTAAACGAGCCGCTTACTTCGATATCATTGCCATTCTGGGCGATAACGACTTTACCGCCTCCCCTGGAATAAACTCGGGGAAATTCGCTACTACCGGTCAATTCTGCCATGTAGTAGTCGGTATTGGATTGGCTCGGCAGCAACTGCCCGCGGATTTCTCCGGCAGGGTGAGCTACAGTGTGAATATTCACATACAAACCGTGTTGATCCAATGCCAATAGTTGATTGGCCGACAGCGTAAAGGTGTTAGCTATTGCGCTGAAGCTTCCTGATAGGGAGTCAACCGCCAGGGTAGGTACCAGCGACAGCTCGACTCCGCCATCCTGGCCGGCCAATCCTGCATGGATGTGGGTGCCTGTAACCGCTACCGGTGCAACGGGACTCGATAAGCCTTGAAATTGACCCGTAACGGTCAATACATTACCGGTGAGGGACGCGGTTATTTCACCAGAGGCTTCCGTGAGCACCGTCTGTGTCTCCTGGTAGCCGGTAAGCTTGGCTTCATAGGTCTGCTGACCCATAAGCCAGGAGCCTGTAAAGAGTAAACTAAATAAAAACGTAAGGGTACGTAGTTGTTGGATTCTCATAATGAAGTTTTGATGAAAGAATTTCTTGCCTTCATCATGAGGTACGACTTAAACGCAAGGTCGGATTGCGGGAAAGGAAAAAGAACAGTACACCTCATGAAGAGGCCGTATGTGTGAGGGTAACTGTTCGCAGCAAAAATCGTTGGCTAAAATGCAATTCATTTAAAATAAGACCTGTATTCCCCCCGAATCTGCCAGCTATCAACTATTTCAAATAGAAAAGGCGCTTTGTGGGCGCCTTTTCTGAATACAACGAGCATTGACATGGTTTTCAATCCCATTCCCAATTGATGTGTCGTTCTTCGAACTCTTCCAGCTTGGGATCAATAATGGCTGCCTTACCTTCCGGCACCCGTACTATCATTCTAACGTGTTGATTGCGCCAAGGGTGGTCTCCGATCTGAAAAACCGGGTCGAGAAGTAGCTCGTTTCCTGCCATTTCGTAATGGTAGTCTATATCCCGAGCTCTATTCCGGGCTTCTATACTGGTATTGCCCCGTGCATAATAGTAAGTGGATATCACATAGAAAGAGTCAGTACCGGGAATGGTTCTCAATTCAATATCGGTAAAGTGGAGGCTGTCCACATTCATATTCATACCCGAATAGTTGATGTGCAGCTCCTCTTCACCTCGAATGATCAGGTGTCCCTCATGCTGCCACAAGTGCTCGTGATCGCTCAGCGTGATGAACAGCGAATCGCCCGTGAAGTCATCGAGAACCTCGCGGTCTGAGACAGCGCCACTGTTGGCAAAATCGGTGCCGAGCCAGATGCCTCCGGATATGGTCAATCCCAAGCTAACCAAAAATACGCCCAGGAAGCCCAGGTGGACCCACCTGCGGTTTTGCTTCACTTTCAGCAAGGCCAATACCATGGAAGTGATAAACCATATGATCGGTACAATGGTGACCAATAGGATACCGGCACTCAACAATATAGCCTGGCTATTACTGGAAAAGATGACATCATTCAGAAATGGCAGGCTGATGGAGAAGGCCGTGCCTGTCGTGAATATGGCCAGCAGCAGACTGCCCAGAATGACCAGACCAATAATAATGGCCAATACCCCTAGCAATTTGCCGGCAAAGCGTAGTACCTGTCCCAGGCCGTTACTCACGGTATTCGCCCCGCTGCGCAGCGAGTCGGAGGCCTGCTTTACCCGCTCGCTGTCGCTAAAATTTTCCTTGGCAAATCCTTTTACCCGTTGGCCAACATCATCCAACTGCTCACGTACCGATTTCTCAATGCTATTGATGTTGATGGGCTCACCCCGCATTTGCATCTTTTCGGTGGTCGTGTTGGCCTCTGGCAGAATGATCCAAAGAATGATGTAGATCAACACCCCTGTTCCCCAAAAAATGATGGACAAGGCAAAGAGCAAGCGAAACCACACTGGATCAACATTGAAGTAAGCGCCCAGGCCTGAGGCCACACCGCCTACCACCTTGTCGTCCGGATTGCGAAAAAACCGCCTCCCTACATAGATAGATTCCGTTGTGCTCCTGGACTTACCTTCTTCTTCGGCTCCTACATCTTCAAAGTCTTCCGGCTTGCCCATGATTTCAATCACGGCATCTACATCGACCTCATTGACAATGCTGCGCTTGCCGTCCAACCGGCTTTGCAGGATCTCTGCAATGCGCGCTTCGATGTCTTCCATGATCTCTGTAGATACATTGGTCTGTTTAAAGTATTGACGCAACTTGTCCAGATAGCGATGCAGCTTATGGTACGCGTTCTCATCTACGGTAAAGACAATGCCGCCAATATTTGCATTTACTGTCTTATTCATGGTTTTGTGTGTTTTGCGTGATGGTGGCTACGCTTTGTGACAAGGTGCCCCAGGTCTTTTTCAATTCTTTCAAATGAAGTTTTCCGTTTTCGGTCAGTTTGTAGTACTTCCGGGGCGGTCCACTTTTTGACTCCACCCAGGAATAGTCGAGTAAGCCGCCTTTCATCAAGCGACTCAGGAGCGGATAGAGTGTTCCCTCCACTACGATGAGCTCAGCCTCCTTCATGCGGGCAATGATGTCGGATGGATACACTTCCTTTTCCGCATCAATGATCCCTAGAATGCAGAGCTCGAGGATGCCTTTTCGCATTTGCGCTTTCGAGTTTTCCAGGTTCATGGTGTAAAAGTAGGGTATAGAAAGGTATTATGCAATACAAGGTACTATTTAAAGGCCAGTATTTTGCATACTTTAACACTGCGCCCCTCATGTAATGATTCGCCTTAATTTTAGAAAAAGATTTAGCCTCTTCAGATAATGCGCTAATTTTGTGCACCCCACGGTTTATTCTTTTTCTTAAACCCTTTGTAACATGAACATTGATTTTCAAGCAGAGCTTTCCCGGATCATCACCGATTATGGTCCTACGTTCATCATGGCCATTGTCGTACTCATTCTGGGACTATGGATTATTGGCCGCATTGTTAAGGTGGTCGGTAATGTAATGCAGAAGCGGGGTGTAGACCCCTCCTTGCAGCCTTTCCTGCGAAGTGTATTGGGGGCCTTGCTCAAGGTGATGCTCTTCATCTCTGTATTGGGCATGGTTGGCATCGAAATGACCTCTTTCATTGCCGTACTTGGTGCGGCTGGTTTGGCCGTGGGTCTGGCCCTGCAGGGTAGCCTGGCCAATTTTGCCGGTGGTGTGCTGATCTTGCTGCTGAAGCCTTTTAAAGTGGGTGACTTTATTGAAGGCGTTGGTCAATCAGGTAGTGTACGAGAGATTCAAATTTTCTATACCTACATCACCACGCCAACAGGGCAGGAAATCATTGTACCCAACGCTCAACTATCCAACAACGTGGTAAAGAATTACTCTTTCCACAATACCCGCAGACTGGATATGACCTTCGGCATTGGCTATGGCGATGATATTGACAAAGCCAAAGGCATCATTTCCAAGTTAGCAGGAGAGGAAACCCGCTTTTTGGATGAGCAGGGGGTTACCATCTTCGTAGAAGCCCTGGCCGACAGCAGCGTAAACATTCGCCTGCGTGCCTGGACGAAGAATGATGATTACTGGGACATCTACAACAACTTCAACGAGAAGGTGAAGAAGGCATTCGATGCCGAAAAGGTGAATATTCCTTTCCCTCAAATGGATGTACACGTACACAATTCTTAATAATCTATGATTACACGACTACTGGTAGGGCTGGCATTTGTCAGCCTTACTTTTTTGGCGCATGCACAAGAGGACAAAGACTCTACCTGGCTGGTAGGGGGTACTTCGCAAATCAATTTCTCACAGGCCACTTTTATCAATTGGTCGGCCGGTGGGGAAAACAACATTGCCGCTACCGGACAACTGGACCTCTTCCTCATCAATAATGGAGACAACCACGTTTGGCGCAATGACTTACGCCTGGCCTATGGTCGCATAAAAACAGGTGATCAATTGCGCAAGAGCGATGACATCATTCAGTTTATATCGGCCTACAAGCGGGCTATATCGGAGAAATTCAACTACAATGCCACATTAGATTTTCGCACTCAATTTGACCGGGGTTTCAAGTACCCCAATGATTCGGTGGTGATCTCCCACTTTATGGCGCCTGCCTTCGCGGTGGTATCTACCGGTTTGGAATACCATTGGAAAGATTACATTTCATTCTATCTATCTCCCCTGGCCGGTAAGCTCACCTATGTGCGCGAGGTGGATGGCATACAGCCGGAAAACTTCGGAGTGGAACCGGGACAGAATCTACGGGCAGAACTTGGGGCGACCTTCCGGATGTCTGTCAATAAAGAGATTATGGAAAATGTGACCGTCATTTCCGACCTGGAATTGTTCTCCAATTACCTGAATGAGCCACAAAATGTGGATATCAACTGGTTGTTCAAGCTCAATATGAAGGTGAACAAATTCATTGCCGCTTCGCTTACTACGCAGCTCCTCTACGACCACGATATCCTCATTCCCAAAACCAACGATGCCGGGGAAGAGTATCTTGGGCGGGGCACCCAATTCCGGGAGGTGCTCAATATCGGCCTAACCTTCTCATTCTGATGCCCATGGGTTAACAAAATTTAACCGCCCATAAGCATTCATGGGTTCTATGGCCTGCCTACACCTGTTAATTTTGAAGACCGGGAAAAACAACGAGCTATGGAGACATTGAGTGCAACCGATATTCAGCAGCTCAATGAGCGCATTAAACAGGAAAGTGCGTTCATCGACCTGCTCAACCTGGAAATCGGTAAAAAGATCGTAGGCCAGCAGTACATGCTGGAGCGACTGTTGATCGGCTTATTGGCACAAGGGCACATTCTACTGGAAGGGGTACCCGGCCTGGCTAAAACCCTGGCCATTAAATCCCTCGCCTCCGCGGTAAATGCCAAGTTCAGCCGCATTCAGTTTACCCCCGACCTGCTGCCGGCTGATGTGGTTGGTACCATGATCTACAGTCCGGCTGACAATAGCTTTCAAGTCAAGAAGGGGCCTGTGTTTGCCAACTTCATTCTGGCCGATGAGATCAACCGCGCACCGGCCAAGGTGCAAAGTGCCTTGCTTGAAGCCATGCAGGAGCGGCAAGTGACCATTGGTGATCAGTCTTTTTCATTGGAAGAACCATTCCTGGTGCTGGCTACACAAAACCCGATAGAGCAGGAGGGTACTTATCCGCTGCCAGAAGCACAGGTCGATCGTTTTATGCTCAAGGTGGTGATTACCTACCCGGAACGGGAAGACGAACGACAGATCATTCGTCAAAATCTGCAAACCACGCAAGAAACCATACAACAAGTAGTGAAACCGGAAGAGGTCCTCAAGGCACGCAACACCGTCCGGGATGTCTATATGGACGAGAAGATCGAAAACTATATCCTCGACATCGTGATGGCTACGCGCCAGCCGGAGCGCTTCCAACTCAATGACCTGAAGCCACTCATCGCTTATGGAGGATCACCACGTGCCAGCATCAACCTGGCGATGGCGGCCAAGACCTATGCCTTTGTCAAGCACCGTGGCTATGTGATCCCGGAAGACATCCGTGCCATCTGCTACGATGTGATGCGCCATCGTGTGGGCATCACCTACGAGGCGGAAGCTGAAAATATAACAGCAGAAGATATCATTACCGAAATCCTGAATAAGGTAGAAGTCCCATAACGCATCTTGCACGAACCAGCGAATTCATCGTTTGAACCTCGTTCACATGGACACCAAAGAACTGCTGAAAAAAGTCCGTACAATCGAGATCAAAACGAAGGGGCTCTCCAATCATATTTTCTCCGGAGAATACCACAGCGCCTTCAAAGGGCGCGGTATGTCTTTTAGCGAAGTGCGGGAATACCAGTATGGCGATGATGTACGCGCCATTGACTGGAACGTAACGGCCCGCTTCAACCACCCTTACGTCAAGATTTTCGAAGAAGAGCGTGAACTGACGGTGATGCTGCTGGTAGATGTCAGTCGCTCGAGTGCCTTTGGCAGTGTGGAGCAGATCAAGCGCAACATGATCACCGAGATCAGTGCAGTGCTGGCCTTTTCTGCCATCAACAACAATGATAAGGTAGGCATGATCCTGTTCTCCGATCAGGTGGAGTTATTTGTACCCCCCAAGAAGGGTCGCTTTCATATTCTGCGCCTCATTCGCGAATTAATTGACTTTACACCACAGCACAAGGGTACCGACATTGGAGCTGCGATCACCTTCTTCAACCAGGTGATCAAGAAGCGGAGTATCGCCTTTGTGCTGAGCGACTTCATGGATACGGGCTATGCGGATGCACTCAGCTTATCGGCCAGAAGACACGACATGGTCGGCATTCAGGTGTACGACCAACGCGACCAGTCCTTACCCAATGTAGGCTTGATGGAAGTGTACGATGCGGAGACCGGACAAACCACCTGGCTGGATACGAGCCGAAAAAAGGTGCGCCAGGCCTATGAACAGCAATTTCGCACCTATGACAAGTACCTGCAGGAGGCCTTCCTCCGCTGTGGGAAAGACCAGGTGCGCATTGGCACCCATCAATCTTACGTACGCGCTTTGATGCAACTTTTTAAAAAACGGGAGGCAGCCCGATGAAACAATGGTGGTTCATAGTGCTGTTGTGGTGGCCCATAAGTCTTTGGAGCCAAACGGTAGAGGTGTCCGCCACCCTCGACACCAACCACATTCGCATTGGCGAACCCATTCACCTCACTTTACAAGCAGTGTACGACACCAGTCTGCAAGTGGAGTGGCCTTTGTTTGACCAGGCGGTACAATCCTTTCCCCTTATAGAAACCTACGACCGGGAGAAGCTGACGGAGGGACCACAACATATTGAACGAGGCAGCTATGACATTACTGCCTTTGATACCGGATTCATTGTGCTGGAGCCGATCGCCTTTGGCTTTTACAGGGAGGGAGAACCCACCACGGATACCTTTCTTACGGAGCCGCTTTTAGTGCAGGTGGACTTCGTGGAAGTTGACACCACCCAACCCTACAAACCTATCAAAGGTCCGATTGATGCCCCCATGACCTGGCGCGAGTGGCTACCCTATGTGGCCATACCGCTTATGCTAGTGGTGCTGGGCCTAATCATCTGGTACCTGTACAAAAAGCAAAAGGAGAAGCCCCAACCCACACCTGAACCCATAGACCTACCAACGGAACCCGCTCACGTGATCGCACTTCGCGAACTGGAAGCGCTCGAACGGGCAGAACTATGGCAGGCCGGTGATTACAAGGAATACCACGACCGCGTATCGGATATTTTGCGCGGCTACATCGAAAGGCGCTTCCATATTGAAGCCCTGGAAAGCACTACAGAAGAGCTGATGGTCACCTTTAATAAGGTACCCGTACCGCGGTTACAGGTGGAACAACTGCGTGAAGTGCTTACCATAGCTGACCTGGCCAAGTTTGCCAAGGTGGAACCATTACCGGAAGAGAATGCCAAGAGCCTGTCGCTGGCCCGAGATTTTATTGCCGCTACTAAAGTGGATGAAAAAGAGGAGGGTGCCGCATGATGCAGGAGCTCCGACAGATCGTATTTCAGCATCCGGAGGTTTTGTGGGGCCTGTTGGTAGTACCGCTATTGGTCGCCTGGTACATATGGCGCATCCTCAGGCGCAGCCCCAGGATGATGCTCTCCTCCACCGCACCGCTACGAAAATACAGCACCAGTTGGCGGGGCTATGCCCGGCATGTGTTGTTTGGCCTACGCATGTTGGCGGTGATCGCTGCCATTATTGCCCTGGCTCGGCCCATCATTCCCAACTACGAATCAGAGATCGAAACGGAAGGTATCGACATTGTGATGGCACTCGATATTTCCAGCAGTATGTTGGCCAAAGACTTTAAGCCCAACCGCCTGGAAGCCGCCAAAGAAGTAGCCAAAGATTTTATCGAAAGCCGACCCAATGACCGAATCGGTTTGGTGGTGTTTGGTGGGGAGGCCTTTACCCAGTGCCCCATTACCATCGACCACCAGATTTTGACACAATTCATGAGCGACCTGGAGTCGGGACTGCTGAAAGACGGTACGGCCATTGGCTCGGGGCTGGGCGTGGCTGTCAACCGACTGCGGGAAAGCGAAGTGGCCAGCAAGGTAATTATTCTGCTCACAGATGGGGTCAACAACTCTGGGGCTACCGACCCGCTGACGGCAGCGGAACTGGCGGAGAAATTCAACATCCGTGTGTACACGATTGGTGTCGGCAAGGAAGGCAAAGCCTATTCTCCGGTCGGCATTTACCCGGATGGTTCTTTTGCCTACGACTATGTGGAGGTACGCATTGACGAAGCGCTATTGGAAGATATCGCGGAGCAAACCGGTGGCGCCTATTTCCGCGCAACCGACAATGCCAGTCTGCAAGCCATCTACAATGAGATCGATGCGATGGAAAAGTCGAGGGTGCGGGTGAGCACGTTGCCCAAACCGATCGATCGGTATTGGTGGCCGACTGCTTTGGCTTTAGGATTATTAACGGTTGAATTGGTGACACGCAACACGATTTTGCGTTCAATGACATAGCCATGGAAGCGATACAATTTGAACATCCACAACTGCTTTGGCTGCTCGGTGCTATACCGCTGCTGGTAGCGATTGCCGTGTGGAATCGCTTTGCCCGACAGCGCGCCCTTAAAAAATGGGGCGACCCGGAGCTGGCCAAGGCTATGATGCCGGAGTTTTCACTGGCTAAGCGCAACCTGAAGCTCACCCTTGTCCTATTCGGTCTGGCTTTTCTGGTGATTGCAGCCGCAAATCCATTGGTGGGTAAGAAACAACGCGAGGCCAAGCGGGAAGGGATCGATATCATTGTAGCGCTGGATGTATCAAAATCCATGCTGGCTGAAGACCTGGCACCCAATAGATTAGAACGCGCCCGACAGTTTGTAAGTCGCCTCATCGACCGTCTACAAAATGATCGAATAGGCCTGATCATGTTTGCCGGCAATGCCTACCTGCAAATGCCGATGACAGTTGACCACAATGCGGCACAGGTGTTTTTGAGAACCCTTTCCCCCGACAATGTACCTACACAGGGCACCGCCCTCGCGGCAGCCATTGACTTGAGTGTGGCCGCCTTCGAACGAAGCAAGACGAAAAGCAAAGCCCTGATCATACTTTCGGACGGTGAAGACCACGAGGAAGGGGCACTGGAAAAAGCGCAAGCAGCAGCCGAGGAAGGGTTGACCCTCTTCACCATTGGTGTGGGGTCAAGCAGAGGTGCCCCAGTACCGGAGTATGTGAATGGTGCTAAAAGGGGTTTCAAGACCGACCAGCAAGGCAACATTATACTCTCTAAGCTGAATGAGACGATGCTCAACAAATTGGCGGTGGCCGGCAATGGTTATTATTTTAACCTGTCCGGCTCCACGGAACAGCTCAATCAGTTGATGAATGAGTTGGGGCAATTGGAAAAGACCGCTATTGATCAGGTGAGTACAGACGACTTTGTATCGTATTATCAAATCCCTTTGGCGTTGGGATTGTTATTATTGCTGCTGGATAGCTTGCTGGGCCGGCATCGCAATCGATTCATCGCAAAAATGCTGGGAACATCATGAAAACGATCTTTTACCTTCTACTGATCCTGAGCCCCTTGTGGCTGTGGAGCCAATCGGCCAACCGGTCGATCCGGCAAGGGGTGAAGGCGTTTCAGCAAGGCAACTTTACGGAGGCACAGGGTTACTTTGAAGAGGCGGTGAAGGCTGATCCTACACAATTTGCCCCGGTATTCAACCAGGGCGATGCCTGGTACGAGATGGATTCGGTATCGCGAGCCGCAGAAGCCTTTCAGACGGCTATTGCCAAGGCGGAAGACAAAGCAGCCAAAGCACAAGCCTTTCACAACCTGGGTAATACCTTCTTGAAAGCGCAGCAGTATGAACAGAGTGTACAAGCTTTTCAGCAAGCCTTGCTGCACAACCCGAAGGATGAAGAATCGCGCTACAACCTGGCCTATGCCATGACCAAGCTGCAGGAACAACAGCAGCAAAACCAGGACCAGGAAAACAACCAAGACCAAAACGAAGAACAAGAGCAGGATAAAGAGCAGCAAGAAAAGCAAGATCAGTCTGACCAGGAGAAGGAGAACGAAGAGCAACAGAATCAACAAGACCAGCAGGACCAACAGCAACAAAACGACCAGCAACAAGAGCAAGAGAAACAAGAACAGCAGCAGCAAATTTCCAAGCAGCAGGCAGAGCAGATATTACAGGCACTGGAAAAGGAAGAACAAAAAATCCAACAGAAGCTGAATAAAAAGGCTGAGGTGAAAACGGAAAAAAAGGAGAAAGACTGGTAATGAAGGTGTGGTGGACCATAGTATTCTTAAGTCTTGCTGCGTGGATGTGGGCGCAAGAGGCTACCTTCTATGCGGAGGTAGACAAGAATGCTGTGGCCAAGGATGGCGTCATTCGACTGGATATTGTGATTGAAAATGGCGACATGCAATCCTACGAGGCTCCGGCTTTCACCGATTTTGATGTGCTTCGCACTTCGCAGGGCCAGTCTACCAATATCACTATTCGCGGTAATCAGCAGGTGATGGTCCGCAGAATCACCCGCTCGTACCTTATTCGTCCCCGAAAAACCGGTCAACTCACTATAGAACCGGCCAAGGTGCGCATTGAGGGTCAATTGTTGGAGACGGACCCGATCACCGTTACCGTATCGGGCAGCGGCAGCAACCCCAGTCCGAGCCCTTCCCCCAACAACCTGCCGAAGAAGAATATTTTCGTCCGGGCTTTCGTCAACAAGACTTCTGCCTATGTAGGAGAGCAGGTATTGCTGAGTTACAAGCTTTACACCGGGCAAAACATTGCCAGCTACAACGAGCCCACCACCACCTATGCCGGCTTCTGGAAAGAAGACATTGCTATTAAAAACCCAAGTGTCAAGCGAGAGGTAATCAACGGTATCGCCTATCGCACGGCCATCGTGAAACAGGTAATTCTCTTTCCTCAACAAAGTGGCACCCTCGATATTCCGGCTGCTGATATGACCGTTGATGTAGAATATAATTTCTTCAGCACCCGCAGAATTGAGCTAAAAACCAACGCCCTTTCGCTGGACATACAACCGCTGCCCAACAATGCACCAGCCAGCTTTACCGGTGCAGTGGGTGACTTGAGCCTGACCACTACCATCAGCGGTGACTCGGCTGCCGTGGACGAGCCTATCACCTTGCGCATGACGCTGAAAGGCAGGACCAATTTCGACTTATTGGGCGACCCTGTCTTGACACTCCCCAATGGCTTCGAAGTGTACGACCCCAAGATATCTGCCAATACTTCAAAGTCGGGAGGTGTATTGAGTGGCAGCAAAACCTACGAGTACCTGATTATTCCTCGTCAACCAGGTACCTACAAGCTGGATCCGATTTCGGTCAGCTATTTCGATCCCAAAACGGAAGCCTACCAAACCCTCAACACACCGGAATACACCTTCACCATCACCGGTAGTGGCGCACAAGGTGGTGGCAATGTGATCGGGATCAACAAAGAAGACATTGAATTGCTGGGCGAAGACATTCGCTACATCAAAACGGAGACTGATTGGACACGGGGCAGCGGTACTATTTTGGGTACACCCCTCTTTTGGACGCTGTCAGCCGGTCCTTTAGCCGCCTGGTTTATACTCTTCTTATTTGTCCGCTGGCGCGATAATCGAGAAGTTGATCCTTTGGCACAAAAACAGCGGAAAGCACTGGCTGCTGCGCAAAAACAATTGCGTCTGGCAGAAAAAGCGCGCAAGGAAGGCGATAATAAAGGGTTCTTTGATCACATTCGACTGGCCTTGTGGCACTATGCCCGCGACCGCTTTGTGATACCGCAACACGAGCTGAATAAGGACACCATCACCGCAGCACTGCAAGAACAGGAGGTGGCAACATCCCTGATAGAACAATATCATCAGGTACTCGACACTTGCGATATGGCTTTATATGCCCCAATTGGAGGCAGCGAAGCTAAAGATCAGCTAGTGGCTGATGCAAAACAGGTTTTGCAAGACATTCAAACGGCAGCTAAGGCATGAAGTGGTTGTTGACCATAGGAGCAATTATGGCACTGGTGGTGGCTGTAGCACAACCGAACGACCTCTTTGAGCAGGGAAATACCGCCTATGCCAATGAAGAATGGGCGACAGCTATTGAGCATTATGAAGCGATTCTCGATACCGACTACCGCTCTGCCAGTATCCACTTCAACCTCGCCAATGCCTACTACCAAATAGGAGATCTGGGTCAGGCCATTTTGCATTACGAACGCGCCTGGCAACTCGACCCCACGGATGAAGACATCATCTTCAATAAAAAGCTGGCCAACCTGCAGATCATCGATAAAGTGGAGCCCAAGGAGCCTACGTTCATCGGTGCCTGGTGGCAATCATTTTTGCTCACCGCTTCCACCAATGTTTGGGCGTTTACAGCCGTGTTATTCTTCTTCCTCACCCTAGGCCTCGGTACGGTGTTCCTTTTGGTGAAGCACCCCTTCTGGCGCCCTTTTTCGTTTTTTGGCGGCCTGTCCACACTGGTCATTGCCTTGCTGCTGACATTCATAGCTCACCAGCGGTATGGCGTCACCTACCCCGGCACACCGGAAGCTATCATTATGGCACCCAACGTCTATGTCAAGTCAGCCCCCAAGGCCGGATCTACCGATCTCTTCATCTTACATGAAGGCCTGAAGGTGACGGTGCAGGAACAAGAGGGAGACTGGCTGCGCATTGGCGTGGAAAATGATAAGCAAGGCTGGGTAAAGGCTGCTGACTTAGCGATCATTTAATACCTTTGCGCGCTAACCAACAACGCCCTATGTTTTCCTCTAAATCCCTGATGACCTTACTGTTAGGCTGCCTTACCGCATTGGTTTTTGGTCAGTCAACCGCTGTCAACCTCGATACCTTTACCGTCTCCGCCTTACGGGTGGAAGTACCGCAATATGCTACCGGTCGTCATATTGTAGTGCTCACCGCTCAGGAGATTCAAAGCCTGCCCGTCAACACCATCGATGAATTACTCCGCTATGTGCCAGGATTGGAGGCACAAAGCCGGGGTGCTTTTGGCGTGCAGAGCGACTTTAGCATTCAGGGCTCTACCTTCTCGCAGGTATTGGTCCTGATCGATGGTATGCGGATCAATGATCCCTTGACCGGTCACTTCAACAGCAATCTACCCATCAATCCACGAGATATCGCCCGTATAGAGGTACTCAAAGGTCCTGCTGCGGCCATGTATGGTGCCGATGCCATGGGTGGTGTCATCAACATTACCACCAAGATTCATGCCCCTATGGAGGAAGGCTGGCAAGCCGACCTGCAAGGTATGGCCGGTGCCTATGGCTTGCTAAGTACGACCAATTACCTACAATACAGCCAGGATAAATTGCGCATTACGGGAGGCTATATGCGTCACCAGGCTGATGGGCATCCGTTGGATGAAGGCGACAGCGCCTGGTTCAATGTCAATACCGTTTCGTTGGCCGCTCGCTATCAGGTAAACGACAAATTATCTGTCAGTTGGCGGGGCGGGTACGACTTTCGCGACTTCAATGCCAAGTACTTCTACACCCGAAGTCCTTTTGATGAATCGGTAGAGACCATCACCGGCTGGTGGCAACAGGCTCAACTGAAGCACCAGGGCAGTCGCCACCAACTCACTGCCGATGTGGCTTACAAGTGGAATGAAGATATTTTCCTCTTCAATCCCGCTTTTGGCGGCCCCAATGAGCACGTTACGCAACTGCTGAACGGACAGCTCAATTACCAGCTCAGACTGAATGATAAAATGCAGTGGGCAGCCGGTTTGCAGACGACCAACCGCGATATTGTGAGCAATGACCGTGGCGACCACAACGAATGGCATGCGGGTGTGTACACCGGCTTGTACTATCAGGTGCTTCCCAACTTACAGCTCAACGGTAGCCTGCGGCTCGACCAGGATGAAAACTACGGATTGGAATTCACGCCCCAATTCAGTGCCGCTTACTGGTGGAAGCGGGGTGTCATCCGGGCCGCAGCCGGGCGCAGTATTCGGGCGGCTGATTTTACGGAGCGGTTCATTTCCACCAACCTGCCGGGGCCACTCAGCAGCGGGCGGAATCTGGGCAACCCCGACCTGATTGCAGAAGAGGCGTGGCACGCTGAGTTGGGCGGTGACGTACAATTGACAGACGGACTGCAGTTAAGTGTAACAGGTTTCTACCGTGCTGGTCAAAATGTAATTGATTACGTGCTCACGGCTGCCAATGCTATTCCCAATAATGGCAACCTCGATCCAATGGGCACCTTTCTTTTCGCAGAAAATATTGCAGAAGTCACCACCCAAGGTATTGATGCCAACCTGGAGTGGAGCCGACAGGTGGGCGACTGGACCTGGCGTACCCGATTGGGGTATCTCTTTACCGATATACAGACCAATGAACCGGTAAATGCCAAATACATCACCAATCAAGCACGCCACTTGCTTACCGCTACCGGCCAGGTACAACATAAAAGGGGTAGTCTCGGTATCAACGGCCTCTACAAAGTGCGCGATGAAGATGCAGCACCCGACATTGATGCATTTATGGCGGAAAACTACACCGTATGGCACCTTCGTGCAGAAGCTTTTGTTTGGCAAAAGAAGCTTAGTGTATTGGGCCAACTGCACAATATTTTCAATGCGCAGTACGCTGATATACTGGGTGCACAAATGCCGGGTCGTTGGTGGAGCGTTGGTGCTCGCATGCGACTGGGCCAATAATAATCACTATGCTTAAACGACATCTCCTATTCGCCATTTTGCTGTTATTCGTCACACCTGTCGTGGCACAGCATACGCTTACCGTTACCATTACCGACATCCGCTCAGATGAAGGTAGATTGCTCATCGGCCTATACAAAGGAGCCGATACCTGGCTACATGATACCCAGGTCTACCGCACAGATGAGGTGGCGCCCAAAGAGGGTGAGGTGGTCATTTCCTTTGCAAATCTGCCTGCGGGTGAATACGGACTGGCCCTGCTGCATGATGAAGATGGCGATGAAGAAATGAGTTTCACCTGGATGGGTATGCCGGCAGAAGCCTATGGCTTTAGCCGAATAGACAGCCGCATGATGCGAGAACCCGATTTTGAGGAGTGTCGAATAGTAATCGACAAAGACCGAAGCTTTACGATCGACCTTGTCCACTGGTAATAAAAAACCGCCACGCAACATACGTGACGGCCACAACGCAACTATAGCAGAGACAAATGAAGCCTCATAATCTTTGACCAGGAAAACGATTTGGTGCCGATTTCCTGCCAGGGGATGTACAATACTATTTTATTTCATGAACCTGCAAAATGACAAAAGTCACTTTGCCATAAAATACAATATCCATTGTTATTGCTATGTGCATGCACCAAGGGGACAGGCACTATATGCCAGCAATTCTCATTTACACTATTGCATGTCAGGTTTGGGCTGTAATTTTGTAGTCAAACAACGCAAACACATCATCCCTAACCGAGCCCTTTTGCCGGCCTTTCTGACAAAATCGGAAGTTGTGTGTTATAGCGAACTAAAAGGAGACTACAATGAGCGACCATATATCATTGGTTCATGGAGATATCACCCAGCAAGAAGTAGACGTCATTGTCAATGCGGCCAATAATCATCTACACCGTGGTGGTGGTGTTGATGCGGCTATACACAAAGCCGGAGGTCCTGATATTCTTGAAGAGTGTAAAGCATGGGTACGCCAGCATGGCGAGTTGCCCACCGGAAAAGTAATGATGAGTACCTCGGGTGACCTGCCTGTAAAAAAGGTTATTCATACAGCCGGACCGATTTGGTATGGCGGAAAAAGTGGCGAAGAGTTATTGCTCACCAATTGCTATGTCAACAGCCTTAAACTAGCTGCTGAGCAGGGCTTTACGTCCATAGCCTTTCCAAGCATCAGTACGGGCGTGTTTGGCTATCCGAAAGATAAGGCCGCCAAAGCCGCTATTGCAGCAGTCACCCATTTTCTTGAGCAGGATACTACTATTGAAAAAGTGGTATTCGTCTGTTTCGATGAGGAGAATTACAACATTTACAAACAGTTATTACCCCTTTAAGTGGCGGGTAACAACCTGACCTGAATATCCTCCAGATCAATAGTAGAAAGTCTTTCCAGTGCACCGGCCACAAACAGGCTGTCTAACTGATGCAATGAAACAGAAGCATCTTTCGGCTTATAATTGATGTAGTCTTGCCAGCGAATGCCATTGACCGTATGCACCCGGTAGGCATCCCGAAAACGCATACCCCCACCATTCGTGTGGTATTCATACGCTAGATAATCCATGGTATGACTTTTGGCATGGATCCAATAAAGGAAAACATCTTCAAAGTCCTCGCCTCCACCCTCTTCCCGAAAGGTAACCTGGATTTTGTGATAGGGGTTGCCTTTGATGTTTACACTATCCAGGTATTCGGCTATAACGGCATTGGATTGTAAGCCAAAAGGGAGCAGCGCAAAGTAGACGACAGAATTGGTGGTTTCACCATACCTGGCCTTCTCCTTTTCTGCCCACTGCTCATTTGGTTGATCGTTTAAGGTTTTGCGAAACCCATCATTGTCTAGGTGATAGGTGGTGGTATCGCCCAGAGAATCAACTTTTACTTGCTTGTATGTGAATAACCCGCCATCCTGGCGTATCGTGAATGGGGTACCCCTGAAGGTAAACTGTGCCACCATGCGCTCATAGCGATCACCACCATGCGCGGCAATGGCTTGGTCAATCATGGTGTAGGCCATTCCCTCGCGCTTGATAACCTGTTCCTCTGCGGGCGATGAACAGGCCACAAGCAATAAGAGCGCAACGCTAAGCCAGGTATATTTACAGCAGCTTACCAAAGAGTCCTTTTTTCAAGGGTTCAATGGTAAAACCCGCTTCCCGGACCGCTTGTATAGCCGCCTCTTTCTTTTCGGGAGCCACTTCCAATACTTTGTTTTTATCCTCAGTATCTACCGCCCACTCGTTTTCACCTACCGCCTTATCGAGGTAGGGTGTCACAGTGGCGATGCAACCCCCACAGTTGATATTCGTCTTGAATTGTGCCTTCTTCGACATGATTGTTTTCATTTGATAAGAATCGTCAGGCGGGGTGTACCCACCTGACGATTACAATGTTTTTTACCCACCAATGGTTTCTTGCACCTTGCCGCAGCGCAGCATAGCATCTCCAAAGTAAGGGTTGAGAACCTCCTCCTCTGCAGCTAACCAATAGGCTCCCGTGTTGTCAAACGCCATGGGGCAATATTGCTTATACAAGGCGCTTTCGCCCGGATTGGCTTTAGCAATTAGGTACATGTGCTCTGACACATCTTCGAAGGCTACACGCTGCGCCTCAATGTCATCCCCCTCTGCCATGGCCTGCCAGTGGAGCAGCAGATGATCCAGGCTGGCTGAGCCGCTTGTATTTTCCACCGATAAGGCCTTGGCTGCGGCTGTTGCCGCTCCAGCATCTCCGGCTACTAATGCATCTTTCACCGCCAGGTACTGTGTAGTCAGTTGACCTACCACTTCTGCCGGGAGGGGCTCTGCACTCTCATGACCCCCTTCATGTAAGTGGGCTTCTTCATCATGACTATGGTCGTGGGCCTCACCGTCATGATGTTCATGGGTGTCCGGACCATGTTCGTGGTCGTCCGCAGCTTGTTGCTCTTCGCCATTACAAGCCAATACAGCCAGGCCCAATGTGCAGGCTAAGGCTAGTTTCATCCATTTGATTTGCATAGTTGATTGTTTTAAGGATTTGAAAATTAAGGATTGATTTGTTTTTCTACCTCCCCACAGCGCAACATCATATCGCCATAGTAGGGGTTGAGTACTTCTTCAACATCGCTAAGCCAGTAGGCGCCTTCATCGTTGTTGGCCATAGGGCAATAGACGAGGTACAATGCTGTTTCCGTGCCGAAGGCTACATTGGTTCTTACCATGTCGTTGGACAGGTTGACAAAAGCCTTTCTTTGTTGGTCGATCGTTTCGGCCTGTGTGATCTGCACGGTAGCTTGCCGGATACCGGTATACCGTCCATTCCAGTAGGACTGTGCAATAGCATCGGTAAAGCTGCGCTTAGGGGGTAAGGAAGACAGGAGGGCATTGCCCTCTGCTTGCGCGGCCGCATAATCGGCCTCCACCAGGGCGCGTTGCATCTCCAGGTAGTGCTGGTTGGCGATCTTCATCTTTTCTAAAAAACCCGGGGTAGCCTCTGCGTGGTAATCAGGTACGTCACTAAAGGCGCCCTTCTTCTCGTTCGGCTCTGGATTCATCATGCTGGGTTTGTCTGCTAATTCGGAAGCAGCGTCAATGACATAGGTGCCATCAATAACAATCACTTCCCCTGCTTCCAGGCCTTCTTCCACCACATAGCTGTTACCCAGCGATGGCCCCAGTGTAATCTCGCGCAACTGAAATGAGGGGGCATCCGCATCGGCTAGCTGCACATACACGATGGAACGGGTCCCTGTCCATAACACGGCCGACTTCGGTATTACCAACTGCTCGCTGCCGGCAGCGATACTCGCCTCCACTGTACCGGTAACAAACATCTCCGGCTTTAACACGACATCCGGATTCGGCAACTCAGCTCTTACTGTCGCTACACGTGTTTGCTCGTTGATGACCGGATCGATAAAAGTAACTCGGGCCGTGAAGGTTTGTCCAGGTAATGATTTTACCTGTAAAATGATCTCATCACCGATATTGATCCAAGGCAAATCATCTTCGTAAGCATCAAACGCTACCCAAACACGACTTAAATCAGCCATATCGAACAGTGGGGCACCCAACTTGAGGTGATCCCCAAAGTTGACCTGTTTGTTGATTACGTAACCAGATCGATCAGCGAGAACAGGAAAATCTTCCTTCACCTGACCACTTCGCTCTATCTGTGCTATCTGCTCATCGGTTAGTTTCCACTGCCTTAATTTGGTGCGGGCCGCCTCCAATAGTTGTGGGTTGGCTTCGGCAAAGCGCTTCGCCTCCAGCAATTCTTCCTGCGCGGTAGCCAACTCGGGTGAATACATGGAAGCGATCTGCTGACCCGCCTGCACAAACTCACCCGTGAAGTTCACATACAACTGCTCGATACGTCCGGGAAAGTGGGCCGTTTGCGTAAATACCCGCCTTTCATCCACGGCAATTCTACCATTGAGGGTAATCAATTTGGCGGTCGCTCCTTTTTGTACCGGAGCGGTTTGCACTCCGGCCAGCCTGATGGCTCGCTCCGACATTTTCAAGGTAAAGGGATCACTGCTGCCCTCTTCTTCACTTACCGGAATCAAGTCCATACCACAAATAGGGCATTTTCCCGGCTCCGGCTGTCTGATTTGCGGGTGCATGGAGCAGGTCCACGTTTCTGCTTCGCTGTGTTGATGCGTAGCCGCTTCTTCATGAGTAGAGGCTCCACCACCTGAAAAAAGTAACGCGCCCAGGACCACTCCTACAATGAGTGTGGCTATCAGGTAGAGGCTATATTTTACTTTCGTTTGCATACGATAGAGTTTATCATTCTAAAATCGGCTCTTATAAATCCTGGCCGGTGATGTATTGGAGCTCAGCCCGGTACCGGTATTGGTCCGCTATGGCCTTGGCGTACTGCAATTCATAATCCAACAGTTCCTCTTCCATACGAAGCAACTCTTCAAACGGCAATTCGCCATTTGCGTAAGCGGTAGTCATGATGCGCATCGCCTGTTCTGCCCGCTCGGAAAGCTTCTGATATAGCTGTCCTCTTTCGTACGCCTCTTCCCACAGGTAGGCCACCCCATCAAAAGCGGCTCTTAGCCTGGTCGCTTTGTCGGTGGCCGCCAGTTCAAACTGCGCTTGTCGCAATTCAGCTTCTTTGCGCTGTGCCCGGTATTTTTTGCGAAATAGTGGTACCGTTGCCGTTACCATGGGCATCACCACATTCTGGCCATTATCCGGCCATACGGCATCCCTTCTTTCATCGACCAACACATAGTCGAGCCCCACACCCAAATTGGGCATACCTGTCTTTTCCGCTACCCGCACTTCGGCTGCGGCTGCTGCCTGTTGCTGTTGCAAAGCCAATAGCTGCGGGTGCTTTGCCGTCTCCCCGGGCATGAAGAGCGTACTATCCATGGGCAACAGTGGCAAGGTATCCTGCACCGCTACAGGCTGGTCTTCTGGCCGATTCAGTAGGGCATTAAACTCTGCTTGCAGTGGAATTCGTTTCTCTTGTAGCAACTGTAGTCGTGTCTGCAACTCTTCCATTCGCATCTGCACACGAATCACATCCACCATACTGGTTTGGTTGTTTTCGTAGCGCACCCGTACCACATTTTCATAGGATGAGAGCAGTGTCAGATCATCTGAGGTGATCGATATTTGCTGCTCCAGGTCATAGAGTTTGTAATACTGCTGTTTTACCTGCAGAAAAAGTGCATTCCGGGCATCCAGAAATCGCTGAAATTGCACCGCTGCATTCTTTGCCGCTACATCCTCGCGCGCTGAAAGCGTCCCAAACCAGGGAAACATTTGTGAAAGGGAGAAACGCGCCCGCTGTGGACCGACACGAGTCTCTACCGGAAGCAAAAAATACCCAAAAGAGAACTGCGGATCAGGCAAGCTATTGACCTGCGGAATCTTTTGCAGGGCTGCCTCATAGGCCTTGTACTGTGCCTGCAGTCCGGGGTTGTTTTCACCGGCTATCTGCAAATAATCGCTCAACGCCTGACTTTGTATTGGCCCTCCATACAAGGCAACAAGTGGCAAAACCAACCACCAAATGCATGGGTGCCAATTCAGAGGTATTGGATGTGGTCGCTTATCCATGGTCTTCCATTTTTTGTTGGATGGCCCGTTTGCTCTCCCGGAAGAGGGAAAACAAGACCGGCACAATAAATAGGGTGATAATAGCCACCGTCATACCGCCAAAAGCGGGAATAGCCATTGGAATCATAATATCAGCTCCCTTTCCTGACGAAGTGAGTATGGGCAGGAGTGCCAATAGGGTGGTGGCGGTGGTCATGATGGCGGGACGAACCCGCTTGAGGCTGCCCTGTACTACAGCTTCCCGAATCTGCTCCTTGGTAGTGGGTGTATCGCGAGAAAACTGCTGGTGCAGGTAAGTGGCCATCACTACGCCATCATCAGTAGCGATGCCAAACAAGGCGATAAAGCCGACCCATACCGCCACACTCAGGTTGATGGTCTGGATCTGAAACAGTTCCCGCATCTCTGTGCCGAATAGGCTGAAGTTGAGGAACCACGATTGGTCATAGAGCCAGATCATCAGGAAGCCACCGGCAAAGGCCATCGCTACGCCAGAAAAGACCATCAAGGTGGTGGGCACCGATTTGAACTGGAAGTAGAGAATCAAAAAGATTACCGCCAGCACCACCGGTATCAGAATAGATAATCGCTTTTCGGCCCGCACCTGGTTTTCGTAGTTCCCCGCAAAGGCAAAGGATACCCCAGCCGGGACGATCAGTTCCCCCGACTCGATCTTGCGGTCAATAAATCGCTGTGTTTGCTCCACGGCAGCGATCTCGGAATAGCCTTCTGCCTTATCAAACAATACATACCCAATCAAGAAGGTGTTTTCACTCTTGATGCTCATGGGGCCTTTCTCAAACGCTATGGTTACCAGCTCGCCCAGGGGAATTTGTGCGCCACTCCTGGTAGGCACCAACATATTGCGCAGTTTTTCGGGGTCATCCCGTAGCTCGCGTGGGTAGCGCACCCGAACCGGGTAACGCTCACGTCCTTCCACCGTAGTGGTGAGTGCCTGCCCACCAATGGCTACCTCTATGTATTGCGTAATGTCCTTCACCCGAAGGCCGTACCGGGCTATAGCTTCCCGGTCAATGTCGAGGCGCAGGTAGGGTTTACCTACTATGCGATCGGCAAAGACAGATGAGGTTTTTACAGCAGGTACCTCTTTAATGATCTGCTCCAGTCGAACACCAAACCGCTCGATGGTTGTCAGGTCAGGCCCTTGCACCTTAATGCCGATCGGTGACCGCATTCCGGTTTGCAACATTACCAGTCGTGTTTCGATTGGCTGCAGCTTGGGCGCAGACGTGAGACCCGGCAATTGAGTGGCCTTCCGTATTTCTTCCCAGATGTCATCTGGCGATTGGATGTGATCACGCCATTGCCGGTAGTATTGCCCATCATCATCCGGTATCAGCAAATCAGCATCAACATAGGGCTGCTCCTCTTTTTTCACTGCCTGTATACTATCAGGAAAACCGGGTACGTGTGCCAGGAACCGTCCGTCCTCATTTACCCGGAAGCGTTTCTTTCTGCCATGCTTATCCAGTACATACTCCGACTTATAATGGATCACATTCTCAAACATGGATAAGGGAGCCGGATCTAACGCACTCTCTACCCGACCCGCTTTACCTACCACTTGTTCCACCTCCGGAATGGCATATACAGCCATATCCAGTTGCTGCAGGAATTGCTTATTCTGTTCCACACCCGTGTGTGGCATTGAAGTTGGCATCAGCAAAAAAGAACCCTCATCCAGGGCCGGCATAAACTCCTCCTGTACCCCAGGGAATGTGTGCAACAAGCCTGACCAGACGGCTGTGGTGCGGACATTGGCCCCCACTTTATCCAATCCTGTAGCCACCCAACCAAAGGTGCGATTGAACCCAAACCAAATGGTAAGCCCCAAGGTGATGATGACGATGGGTAGGCTTAAAAACAAGGTTTTATACACCAGGAAAAAGCGTAACAACCGCTCGTACACCTGGATAAAGCCCCAGAAAAAGAGAAGAATCAAGCCAATGAGCAAGAGTACAAACAGGAAGTTGAGCCCGGCCGCATGAGCCACCCCTAGGGGCAACCAGGCCATCGCCAAAAGCCAGGAAACAGTAATGATGGCAATGGCGATCTTCAATAGGGTAAATAGGGTCTTCCCCCGGATCGGGATACCCGGTATAGAAAAATCCTTTACCTGCTGCGCTATCAGCGTCACTACCACAAATGCTAACAGCGGCCAACCCAGCCAGCTAATGGCAATGCCTATGTATATCGCAACCAAGGCGATTACCCCTTGTCCAACTAATCTGGGCCATTGTTTTTTCACCCGAATACCGAAGAACCAATGGGCAAAGGCCGGTATGAAGACGAGCGTGACGATCAACGCTGCTATCAAGGCGAATGTCTTTGTAAAGGCCAAGGGCGCAAACAGTTTGCCTTCTGCCCCTTGCAGGGCAAAGACCGGAATAAAGCTGATAATGGTCGTAGATACTGCCGTCACGATGGCGGTGCCCACCTCACTCGTGGCCCGGTACACCACATCACGGATAGAGGAGCCTTCCTTGTCCAGTTCCAGGTGGCGAAGGATATTTTCAGAAAGTATAATGCCCAGGTCCACCATGGTACCAATGGCTATGGCAATACCAGACAAGGCTACAATATTGGCGGTAATACCCACGTAGCGCATAGCGATGAAAACCATCAATACCGCTACCGGCAGCAAGCCGGATATGAGTACAGAAGCGCTTAGGTTGGCCACCATAAACAGGATGACCAGGATGGTAATGATGATCTCCAGCGTAAGGGCTTCTTCCAGCGTGCCTAAGGTTTCATAGATCAATCCGGATCGATCATAAAAGGGTACGATCTTCACCTTTGAGGTAGTACCATCGGCCAGGGTTTTACTCGGCAATCCGGGAGCAATCTGCTCGATCTGTGCTTTTACCTGGTTGATCACTTCAAGCGGGTTGGCACCATAGCGAGCCACTACCACACCGCCTACCACTTCAGCGCCCTCTTTGTCCAGAATCCCTCTTCTGCTGGCTGGTCCGGTGGTGACAAAGGCGATATCTTTTACCCGGATCGGTACATTATTGGTCTCCTTGACTACCGCTTGTTCCAGGTCCTCGAGCTGCTCTATATAGCCAATACCCCGCACCAGGTATTCCACCTGGTTGATCTCCATGGTTTGTGCACCTACATCCAGGTTGGCATTTTTGATAGCTGCCACCACTTCACCCAAGGTAATGCCATAGGTTTTTAGCGCATTGGGGTCCACATCGATCTGGTATTCCTTCACATACCCGCCAATGGAAGCGACCTCAGCCACACCTTCTGCACTGGCCAATCCATAGCGCACATAGTAGTCCTGGATCGAGCGTAATTCTTGCAGGCTCCATCCTCCGGTAGCCTGTCCCAGCGAGTCTTCACCTTCCAGGGTGTACCAAAAAACTTGCCCCAGAGCCGTGGCATCTGGCCCTAATGCCGGTTGTATGCCCTCCGGTAGTAGACCGGGAGGCAAGGCATTCAGCTTTTCCAATATCCGGGAACGGCTCCAATAAAACTCTACATCATCCTCAAAAATGACGTAGATGCTACTGAAGCCAAACATGGAATTGCTCCGAATGGTCTTTACACCCGGAATACCGAGCAATGCGGTGGTCAGCGGATACGTGATCTGGTCTTCAATATCCTGTGGTGAGCGGCCCGGCCACTGCGTGAAGACTATTTGCTGGTTTTCGCCAATATCCGGTATAGCATCCACAGCTACCGGATCATTGGGCAAAACCGTCTGCCAGTTGAAGGGCGAAGTGACTACACCCCATAGTACCAACCCTGTCAGAAGCAGGACGGTAACCAGCTTATTGTCCAGAAAAAATCGAATAAGGGAATTCAACATAGATTCAGCTTTACGAAAGACGCAATACACGTATACCCCTGCCGCCTGGCGACAAGGGTTCAATCATTTAGCTGAATCTCAAAGTCTGAAAACCTGCAAAATAGCTGGCTGATCGGAATTATTGGCCAGCAAAGGAGGATGATAGTGCAAATAGGCAACAGGAGCTGCTTCATGCTGACTGAGCCACGCATCAACGATAGGTGAGAGAAGAACCTTCACTTCCCATTCCACATCGATAGCGGCCGAAGCTGAAAAAACATATTGATCGGTACGCTCCCAGGTTACATGATCGTCACAACAGTCATCCACGGGGGTATCTGGCTGGTGACAATGCGGTGTTGCCTGGGCTGCATGACAACTTGGTGCATCTTCCACCTGGTCATGGCAAGTAGGTGTGGTATGATTGACCGTTACTTTTTTAAGGTCGCCACCACAATAATGTTTGTACAACGAAAAGCCTGACCCTATCAGTAGTAACACCGATAGGCTCATCGTGAAAATGGATGTGAGCAGGCGATTCATTGCAGGTAAAATTAACTTTTACCTAAATAGGTTCAAAAAAGTTACGGATGGAGTAGTTTACCCGACCACAGCAATTGACCTGCCGGAGTCGTCAGTTCTACCAGATACAGCCCTTTTCCAAAGTCGCTTACATCCATTGGAATATGTTGTTGACCATTGATTGGTGTACTGGTGATAAGACGGCCGGTAATATCCCAGATTTGCAGTTGTCCTTCTTCCAGGGGCTGGCCCAACTGTAACCTGGACTGCCCTTGCACCGCTGGATTAGGCTGCAATTTTACAGATAGTGGGGAAGTTTCTTCGATACCTGTTGGAAAGGCGTTGTTCTCCAACCGCATTACCAATTTATTATCATAATCTACGAAGTACAAATTGCCATCGGGTCCAATTTCAATGCCCATTACATCGGGATTGTTGTTGTAATCCAATGCAATACGGCCTACCTCAGCGAAATCATTGTTCCGGTCAAACAATACAATCTCTGCGGTAGCATTATCCGTTACGATTAAAAAATCATCATCTAAGGCAATGCCAACAGGATTTACCAGACCTTGGTCGATAATCGTTTCGAATGTCGCTCCCGTGTAGGAAGCATAGTCGGCCAGTGGTTCATTGCTGATCTTGGGTAACGTTTGGTCGCGCTGGCCACTGGTTACATCCAGCCTGATTATTTCACCGGCAGTCGTATGCACAATGTACAACCAGTTGTTGTCCTTGTCTACCACCATATGCGAGGGCAAGCTAGAGTGCCGGTTGACCTGAATTTCATCAAAACGATGAACTACTGCATCACCGTGGTAGTCTTGGCCAGGACCATGATCTGCTTTAAAGTCGTAGCGGGTAATGGTGCTGGAATAACCATCAAAAATCCAGTACACATTATCTTTTTCGTGGGCTATGCCTTTGCCATAGGGCGTTTGGTGTACCATATCCAGGTGACTTCCATTATATGCAGCGGTAGGTGGATTACCTACGATACCGTAAATAGTGAGATCACCCGGCCAGAGGGTAGGGCCGGTAAAATTGTATCCAGAACGATTGGCGTCAATAATGTCCTGAGAGGTGGCCCAGTTGCCATCATCGCCAAAAGATAAAGCACTTGCCATAGCCATAAAATGCCATGCATTACCATCTTTGATGTACTCATCATCCGGATTGTCAGAGGTGGCATCATGCAGAATGACGGTATGCCCGCCAGAATTGACATAGCCTTGATTCAATACCCATAGCTCATTGGGTCGGTCAGGTAGGGGATAAAACTCGAGGTCAACCGGTGTAGAAATGCCTTGGAATACCTTGGCCAATTCTACAAATTGATTACTGTCAGATTGGGTAATAAATCGATCGAGAGATTGAGCATTTGTTGTTAGAACAAAACAGCACAGTAATGCTGTGGCAAAGGTAAATTTCTTCATGTGTGGTCTTTAGACTTGGTAATCAGACCACAATATAAGGGATATGTGATGGTTTTGTTCACTCACGCAGCCGTAGTCCCAACCAAATGGTTACACCACCGGAGATTAACAGGCCAATGCCAATTAAAATAATCAGGGCGGCAGCCGAGCCAAATGGATCGCTAATAATGAGTACGCCTAGGATAGCCGTTAGCAGTCCTCCAGCTAGCATCAGGGTTTTAGCCGGGTGGCCTTTGGGCTGCTGTGCACTGCCATACAATTGTAAAATTCCCATAAGCAACAATAGAATACCTAGTAGTGTCAATAAAACGGCAGCAGTACCCACCGGATTGGCTACCAGTATCAGCCCCACGATCACATTGAACACCCCTTCCATTATGCGATAACTATAGGTATCCGTAAGCTGTTTACGCCTGTACTCCGTGAGCAAGATGAAGCCACCCACAATCAGGGCCATAATCCCTAAGATGGTGACAAGGGTAGCGACAGACAGTTCCGGGTTGAAGAGACACAATAGACCCATTAACACTAAAAATATGCCGCGCCAGATCAATCCATTGGATAGTTGCATAAATGATACGTTTGGGTAGGTAGATGGTAATAAATCACCCGAAAAGTTATGAAAGAATTTGGTTAGGTTTACCTCCGCTCGAAACAGTCCGCCTACGCCTATGAAGCCTGCCCGGAAGCGAATAGTGATGCTGATCTTGTTGTGGATGTGGGTCGGTCCTCTCGCTGCGCAAGTTGAAAAGCCGCTTGTACCCGCTGCCACGATACCTTTCGAATGGCATCGGGGACTGATATACCTGCAAATAGAAGTAGACTCCCTGGGGCACTTCCCCTTTCTCTTCGATACCGGTACGCCCGGTTCTTTTCTCTACCGTGATGAGGCGGTAGCTATGGGCTTGCCCATCAAGAAACAGAAGCGGCAATTGCACGAACGGGATTCACTGGACTACGGGAAAGTGAAACGACTAACCTATCGTTTGTCCGGCATTCAACTGCCTGTCCGATCGGTTACGGTTTTTAGGCGTACCCATTTCCCACTGCTGCAGGGACGGCATTGTATTGGTGTCATTGGCACGGATCTGCTGGATGCGTTTGTTGTGGAAGTAGATTACGCCCAACAGCAACTGCGCCTATTCGACCGGTCTACCTATGAAGCTGGTGAGGCGTTTTATGCTATCGATTGCAAAACCTACAAAGGCACACCAGTGCTGCCCATCCGCCTCGAAGAGGGTGCACAGGTATGGGAGCACCGGGTGGCGCTACATACCGGTTTTAATGGCACATTAGCCTTAAGTGAAAGAACGGCCCGTAAATTCGATCACTATGAGCCGTATCCTGATTACTTGTATGGATATGATATCATTTTACCCGGACATTTCTATCCTCGAAGAAAGGTAAGCCTCGAAGAACTACAAATGGTGGGTATTACCTACCGTCAGGTACCCATCGACCTGGTGCGCAGGGAGAAAAGCCTGATTTTCCGCCCTTACTGGATGGATGGTATTGTGGGTAATGAATTGCTTTCGCTCTTTACCTGGGCGATCGATATCCGCAGTAATACCTTATATGTGAAACCGCGGCCCGATAAAACAGCTCCGCAACGCATCATTTCCTGGCATGGTATGCGTTTCACCACCAATCGCAGTCAGGAAAGGCTACTGGTATATGATGTGTTGCCCAATAGTCCCGCAGAAAAAGCAGGCATACGTCCGGGAGATGAGATCATTGCATTGTACGACACGCCATTTTCTACCCTTAGCCTGGCAGAGGTGGAAGCTATGTTGAGCGGCAGCAAAAAGAAAGTACAAGTGTACGTGAAGCAGGGAAAAACCATTTATGACAAGATCTTCCGGCTTCAACCTATGTACGCACCGGGTGCAGCCTCGGGCATTGATTAAATTTGAGGTTATGGGTAAAAAAGCCAAAGCAAGAAAATCCCGATCAACCCTGCCCAAGCCCTGGTATACTGCATTGGCCCCTCAGCAGTCCTGGACCCAGGTACCCAACTTGTTGGGCGTACTGATAAGTGTGCTCTTGCTTACATTGATCGCCTACTGGCCTACCTTCAATAATGACTTTACCAACTGGGACGATGATCTCTATGTGGCTGATAACAGGCTGGTAACACAATTTGATGTAGCCGGCATGTTTGCCCTTGATGTGGGACAAGCCATAGGGGCTGTATTTGATGAAAAACTGGCCGAAGACCTTGACAATACAGCCTTTGTAGCGGGAAACTACCACCCGATTACCATTTTTACCCTGGCCCTGAATTACCAAATGACAGGACTCGATCCACTATCCTATCAGGTGACCAACGTGCTGCTGCACCTGCTCAATACTTTTTTGGTCTTTCTGCTGGTATTGGCATTATCGGGTCGAAAGCCTTTGGTAGCCATTGTAACAGCGGCCTTATTTGGACTGCATCCCATGCATGTAGAGTCGGTTAGTTGGGTAGCTGAGCGAAAGGATGTGCTCTACAGTGCGTTTTTCCTCGGAGGTTTGCTTACCTACTGGCGTTATTTGGACAATAAGCACGCTGGTATGTGGTGGATAACATTGGCACTATTTCTATTGGCTTGTTTATCCAAGCCCGCAGCGGTGGTGTTTCCACTTGTGTTGCTGCTATTGCATTATTGGAAGGGAATGGGATGGTCTGATATTACCCAACACCTGCGCACACTACCCTTCTTTGCCTTCGCCCTGTTTTTTGGCTTGCTGACACTCACAGCACAGATTGATTCTGAGGCCTACGGAGGACTACAGACCTACTCATTATGGGATCGCTTTCAGATCGCTGGCTATGGTTTCATGTGGTACATCGGTCGGTTTTTTGTTCCCTATCCACAGTCGGCCTTCTACCCCTATCCGGCCACCATCGGTGGTTTACATCTCCTTTTATTGCTTTTGGCGCTTGCTGTAGTTGTCTTCGCTTTTTGGCAAAGCCAAAGGCAGCGATGGGTCACTTTTGGTATTCTCTTCTTTGCGCTTAATCTTTTGTTGGTCTTGCAATTTGTAAGTGTAGGTTCAGCTATCGTGGCGGAGCGCTACACTTATCTGCCTTACATCGGATTGGGATGGTTAGTTGGATTTGTGGTACACAAAGAGTGGCCTCGAGGCAAACTGGGAAAGCCACTAGGCTACGGAATGGTGGTGGTGTTGCTTGTATTTGCCGGGTTGACCTACAATCGTGCCCAGGTTTGGGCCAATACAGAAACCTTGTTTACCGATGTGCTGGAAAACCATCCCACCGCTGTAGTCGCTTGGAACAATCGTGGACACTACTATCGGTTGAAGAGTGATGAGGTGCCTGAAACAGAGCGAGGTTTTTGGCTGGACAAGGCCTTTAGCGATTATAATCAAGCCCTGGCCGTAGACCCAAACTACCATCTTGGCTACAGTAACCGGGGAAAAGTATGGTTTGAACGAAAGAATTTTCAGGAAGCTATAGCTGATTATTCACGGTCACTCGAATTGCGAGAATCAGCGGTAGTATTGGTCAATCGGGGGGCGGCCTACGCTAGTATCGGACAGTTGAACGAAGCATTACAAGATTTTAACCAGGCCATATCCCTCAATCCAGACTACCCGGAAAGCTACTTCAACCGGGGTATTGTGTACCAACAGCAGCAACAATTTGAGCTGGCTCTGGCTGATTTTGAGACCTATCTCACTTACCAACCCCGGGCAACAGGCATTATGAATAGCATGGGGGTTATTTACCAATCGATGGGTGATCATGCCGGTGCTATTCCCCACTTTTCGAAAGCCATACAGATAGGTTATGAAGATCAGGAACCTGATTTGGGTGCCTATTTTTATAATAGAGCTTTGTCGTATCGAGTTGTACAACAATTAGAAGCCGCACGGCAGGATGCCCGACAAGCTGAACAGCTCGGGTACCCTGTACCGGCCGGATTCAAACAAGCCTTGGGCATTTGAGTATGGACATCGGACTTTTCTTTGGTAGTTTCAATCCCATTCACACCGGCCATGTAATCATAGCCAACCACGTGGTCTATCATACCAGTCTTGATGAAGTGTGGCTGGTAGTATCACCGCAAAATCCATTCAAGGAAAAACATAAAATGCTGGATGCCTATGACCGCCTGCACTTGGTGGAGCTGGCCCTGGAAGGCAATGACAAATTGCGTAGTTCAAACATAGAGTTCAACTTGCCCAAGCCTTCCTACACCATTGACACATTGACCTACCTCCATGAGAAATATCCGCAACATCGCTTTTCTTTATTGATGGGCGGTGACAACCTGCTCCATTTTCACAAGTGGAAGAATCATGAGCAGATCATTGCGAAGCACCATATATACGTGTACAAGCGTCCCGACTCTACCCCCGATCAATGGGCGGCACATCCACAGGTAACCTTACTGCCAGACACCCCCAGCCTGGAGATTTCCTCCACCTTCATCCGGCAACAAATCAAACTAGGGTTTCCCATTACTTACCTCGTACCTCCGGCTGTTGAACAATACATCGATGAGATGGGTTTTTACAAGGATTAGCTGCTGATCCTCAATCGATTTGCATACTTATACACCGCCTTATCTACAAGGTGTGGAATGGTGGTGTATTTCTTAGGGAAAACTGTGGGAAGGCGAATGGCCATTCTCTTCCCTTCACGGGTCTGTTCACAAACCCGCATTTACCCACCACTTATCCGCATTCCATTAACAGCTAAGTCACTTTGGTAAGGGCACATTTTATGCTGTTAATAGACTTTCCACAGCTTGTGCGTAAACGTAAAAAATACCTGATTTTCAGGTTAAGCGAATGTTAACCCCAGGTGGATAACAGGCTACTTTTTTGGGAAAACAGATTATCCAAGCAATGGCCAAATAAATTGCCCACGAATGCACACCCCTAATAATGATGATAAGATTATTACATAAAGAGAGTTACTATAAAAGAAGGGGTGTGTAAGTTGAATCAGGTGCTTTGCACAAACTGGTCGAAGGCTCTTATTTCTGCCTGCAGATATTTTTTGTGATTGTAGAAAAGAAAGGCAAGCGAACGCAATGGAGGGGATGGAATGACGATCTCATCTTCTACTTTTACGAAGGACATGTTATCCTGCTCCCAAATCTTGTAGATACGGTTGACTTTGAAAGGGCCGGAAGATCTGATTGAATATTGTTGGATGAAATGGGCCTCATCTTGTATTTGTGCCCGATAAGTGATGCATTGGCCATTTCCGTAACATTCTTCCCATTCTTTGTGGGTGTCTGACAATATGCGGATGCTATTCACCTGGGGACGCCAACGGGTGTAATCCTGAAGGTGTAGCAATTGCTTACTCAGGGAATCGGGCGGTAAAAAATAGGAATGAGATTGACCTATAGCGATGGTCTGCGGTAGGAACCAACCTATGATGGGTAGCAGGATGGCCACTGAGAGGCTCACCACTGCGATACCTAGTGTGATCTGGAGTAACAGCATACAGGTGGTTGATGAAGGCAATGTAGCGCCTTTCCTGTCCAATGAGGGCTACATTCTATCCACAGTATGCGAATATCTTTTGCAGGGGCTAGGATTTTTTCTTTTTCGGTTTATCCAACGTCAATCCATATTGCGGTAGGTCTTCTATCCTGGCCAATACAGGCCGGGCAAATTGGAATCCATTGAAACGAAAAAGGGTGGCTACTGCCCAGGCGGTGGCGTCATCTTCAGTAAGTAAGTAGATCTTATCCTCTAATTCGTACTCCTGTATCAAAGACCCTACAAAGAGCCACTCCACATGTACTGCTTTGCTGAGATGAGCAGCGGCATATGCGGCTGCCGGCCGGAGATCCAACACTTCAATGTTTTTGTCATGCTTGTAGTCGAGGGCAAACTCATCTCCATCCACAGGAATAACCATATCCAGTGGGATGCTATCCGGAATAGCTGTGTCTGCGGACCAATAAAAGAGAGCAACATCTTCAGGAAGACCCATTTTTTCTTGCAGGGTAGTGATGTCAATGGATTTGTCACTTGTGACGAGCACGGTTTCATTCACGGGGTAGTAGAGCAGTTGACCGATCCATTCGGCTAATTTTCCGTTCTGTGGATCTACGGCCAGACTTTGTTTGAGGTACCCCCGCGATAATTCCTCGTGTGATCTGACGTCAATAATGTTGGTGCCTTTGTGAAAGGCCTTTTGAAGTTGGTCAGTATTGATCCAATGCATGGTGCAAAGTTACAACACTACATCATGCACCGATAATCTGACAAGTGCACCGGATATCCTGTACAGACGATCATAATTAATTCGGTAGTGGATATGCCGGCCTCTTCGCTTGGTTTTAAGCAGTTGATGAAGGCGAAGGGTATGCAGTTGTTGAGATACAAACGATTGTTGCACATCCAGTAGGGTGCTTATTTTACCAACTGAAGTGTTCGGCTGCTGGTGTAAAAGAAGAAGAATGTCCAACCGTTTGGAATGCATTAGGGTGGAGAGTAGGCTTAGGGAGTCTGTCAGCGCTTGGTCTTTGGGAAGTTCGGGCATATGAGAAGTAATATTGGTGTTTAGTGCCCTAAAAATAAAAAACCCCGGGAATCTTCCGGGGTTTTGTTGGAGTGTGTGTTATGGTCATTAAGCTGCTGTCAGATCGCCCACTAAATGGGTAATCTCACTGATACGAGGCTTGTTTAGTGAGTAGTAAATGTACTTACCTTCACGGTTCGTCTTTACAATACCCGCTCTTCGTAAAATAGCCAAATGTTGTGAGGCAACTGATTGCTCCAATCGCAGCTTTACATAGATTTCCGTAACGGTAAGCTGTCCGTTGTCTTCCAACAACTTGATGATAGACTGGCGTAGCTTGTGGTTAACCGCACGTAAAATCAGTGCCGCCTTTTTCATCACGGTAAAATCCAGTTTGATGTCTTCATTTACAGCATCATTCTTACTGAGAATCAGTACGTCTGATACATTTTTGTTATTCCCCTTCATAACTTCTGTTTTATGCGTAAAAAAATCGTGTTACTCTTCTTCTGTTCTGTTGCATTTATCTCTTGATGTAAACGGGCTTCAAATATAAAGGTTCGAAATAAATTAAACTTTTCCATTCTTTAAACTGGTATGACGCATAGGATAAAGCAGCCATATTCGTAGACGAATGACGAAACTCCTGACTAAACGAGAGGGGCTCATATTTATTGTTGCGCCAATACCCTTCAGCACCGCTTCCAGCTGTTAAAAAATGATAATTTTTTGCCACCTTTTGCCAGGGTTGTTCCTCCATTTTCCAGGCGCCCGGAGATAAAAGGGGTTGTAAATCATGTGTATAAAGGGCGCCATAGACTTCTCCCTTTCTGGAGGCGAGTAGGGGCATTCTCAAAGACGAATCATTATCGGTCATACCAGCCGCCATGGCCCGTAGCGTTGAAACTGCCAGCAAGGGGATGTCGAGCGCAAAGCATAACCCTTTAGCCGTTGAGGCGCCAATTCTCAATCCGGTATAAGATCCCGGACCTTCTGCAATAGCAACAGCATCAAGGTCTTGGTAGGTCCACCCACTTTGCTGCAGGCAACGGTTTATGGCATAAGTCAGTTGCTCAGCATGATCATATTGTCCGCTACCCTCTTCGACAGCTATTACGTGCCCATTTTCTGCCAGACAGACAGAGCATAGGTGGGTAGAAGTATCAATATTGAGAATACGTGCCACTAAAAGGTAACCTCAAATGATTTCTCCTCTTCGCCACGTTGTACAACCACGGTGGTGGTATCGCCTTTTTTAAATTGGCTCAGTCCCTTCATGTAGGACATCATATCCACCACCGGTACAGGTCCCATCTGTATCACAATATCACCATCTTCAATGCCGGCTTTATCAGCAGGCCGGCCATCCCTAACGCCTTCAATGCGCATCCCTTTTCCATCATAGAGGTAATCTGGAATAACGCCCAGCGATACGGTGAAGCGAGGGGCATTTTTATTGTTGTCGTCTTTAGTTGGGGTGAATTCGAGGTGCCCATCATCGTTGAGTTGCTCAATGAATGACTGCAAGTAGTTATATACTAATCCAAGCCCGGTGTAGTTGATCAATTCTGCATCATCAGATGGGCGGTGATAGTCTTCATGCGTTCCGGTGAAAAAGTGTACTACAGGTATGTCCTTTAGATAAAATGAGGTATGATCGGAAGGCCCAATGCCCGAAGAGGAGGTGCTAACCTTAACGCCCTCCACTTTAATCGATTCTACTACTTCAGTAATGGTGGGTGAAGTACCTACCCCATTGATCGCCAGATTACCTTCCTCATCCAGCCGGCCTACCATATCGAGGTTGACCATGTAATTTACCTGGTCGAGGTCTATCATGGGGTTTTTTACAAAATAGTTGGAGCCGTATAAGCCTAACTCTTCTCCGCTAAAGGCAATAAACAGGTAATTATTGTTGGCCAGAGTTTCATTGTCTTTCAGGAAACGAGCCAATTCCATAATCACCGCTACACCTGAAGCATTATCATCTGCTCCATTGTGAATAGCCGGCTCATCACCTGTGTATAATGATCCGGATACACCATAGCCCAAATGATCATAGTGCGCTCCGATCACTACGGTATTGGGTGCTTCATTATTGATCCATCCGATCACATTGTGGCCGGTACGTACATCCTCATTAATGCGAATGGTAATGGATGCATGGGCCCCATCAGGTAACAGGCTTTTGTCCTTGACAAAAAGAATGGGCAGGTTTTGGTAGGGTTTGATCTTGGTGTCCAAATTGTCGGATGGGTCTTCACAGTTGGGATCCGTATTGACAAAGATGACACCGGCCGCTCCTTTTTCTTTGGCCTTTTCAATTTTAGTGGTCAGGTCCAGGTGAGCCAAATATTTGGAGTGAGGATGTTTACCATCCGGAGAGCTCACTTCAATGACCAGGATATGATCGCTCGGATCCAGATCTGCATAGTCGTTGTAATTATTTTCAGGGGCCTCAATGCCATATCCGGCATGTTTTAGTTTGCCTTTCATGGTGACATTGCCTGAGTAGGACAAAGGATAGTAATCGTTTTTTCCTATGATTTCTCCGTCTATCATCACCATGGTAGAGGGATCTACCTGCCGTTGAAAGGTGAAATCAAACGCCTGCAAATAATTGTCACCAAGGGGTTCCAGTCCAATGTCTTCATATTGTTCCGAGATATAGCGAAAGGCTATTGCCTCCCCGGGTGTACCGGTGAGCCTGCCTTCCAGACTATCAGCAGCTAAAAAGTAGACGTGATCCTTCATGCGCGAGATGGCGTCCTGTGCATTGGTGGCAACAGGCAATAGAAGAACAGAGGTCAGAAGCAGAATGGCGAAACGGATGTACATCATAAAAAGTCAGTAAGTATTCTAAGAATTACAATAACGCTAAAGAGCACAAAAATAAGACGCAACCATTTGTTGGGTATGCGATGTGAAAGTTTAACCCCAAGGGGTGCTCCAATTAGAACTCCACCTACAACCGGTAACACCATGGGAAAGATTATGGAGCCCTGGCTGTAAGGAAAAGCATACTCAGGATAGTGAATACCAAAGAGGTTGTAGAGCGAAAAGAAGAAGGCTACAAAGGCGATAGCACCCAAAGAGATGGAGACGGTTTTTTTGATGGGGATACGCAGCATACCATTCAGTACGGGCACAATAACAAATCCACCACCGAGGCCACTTAATGCCGTTACCGTACCGGCAATGATACCGGTAACAACGAAGTATTTGGGTTTTATGCCATCCAACCGTGCCATGGGTATTTTATCTTGCAGGATCATACGCAAGATCACCGGAATCATAATGAGAGAAAAAAGCACAGCAAAAATCTCTTTGGTGTAAAGGCCGGATACACTAATCAAATAGGAAGTTACAACAGCTGCCAAGACGCCCGGAATACCGATCCATACAATAGAACCCGGAAAAAAATTCTTCGATAAGTATTGCCGAATACTACCAGAAAGGCCGGCAAAAACCAACGCAAATACGGTGTTGGCAATCAACAGGCTTACCAGTTCGGCACTGTCAATGGGTTTGGCGCTGAAGTCTCTGATGAACAGCGAAAAGATGAATACATAGATGATACCACCACCTATACCCAGCAAACCTGCGAGGATACCGCCCCCTATTCCGGTCGCAAATAGGAGTGCTATATCCAATGCATCGATCAAGGAGTTAGCTTACGGATTGGTCAGTATGGATGAGTAGGCCGCTGTATCCTTCAACAGTTCTATGGCCTTCTTCAGCATGGGGTCGTCATCGAAAGAGGATTCAATTTCGCCTCGCTGGTAGAAGTACCTGCTTACAATCTCTTCTTCCAGTAGCTCCTTGATCTGATCTTTGAACTTCACCAGATCCTTGTCTTTATCGTCTTGAATATTGGTACGGATGTCAGACAAGGTAGTCGAGATCGCATCATAGTACTGCTCTTCCTTGGTTTGTTCTTCAAACTGCTTCAACAGGCGCTCACTGCGGGTTTCGTAGGCATAATCCTTATCGGACAGATAATCGATAAACAGGGCATAATCCTCTTCGCTAAGGGCAAAAGCCTTAGGCTCGGTGATGGAATCGTGTTGATAATAGTAGGAAGTGGCATAATCGAACAGCAAATCATTGGCCATGAGGCTACCGGTAATGTTAGCGAGCTTCATCGGTTCCACATCGATGTCGGGTTCAATACCACCACCATCATACACCGTCCGGCCATTGGCTGTAGTAAAGGCATTTTTCAGGGAGTCGGGAATTTTTGAAATGGTACCATCCTCATTTCGGTGGCTATAGTCGATGGCCTGAATACAGCGGCCACTTGGGGTATAATACTTGGCGGTGGTCAGCTTCAGTTTTGTATTGAAGGCGATATCGCGGGTCTGCTGCACCAATCCTTTTCCAAACGAACGCTGCCCGATTACCACGCCACGGTCGTAGTCTTGCAAGGTGCCGGCCACAATCTCTGATGCCGATGCCGAAGTGCTATTGATTAAAACGACAATCGGAATATCCAGATCTTCTGGTTTATTCAAGGTCTTAAAGTCGCGGTTCCATTCCTGCACTTTGCCTTTGGTACTCACCACCAACTTACCTTTTTCAATAAACAGATTGCATATGTTTACGGCTTCGTGGAGGAGTCCACCCGGATTGCCGCGTAGGTCCAGGACCAGCCCGCCTATATCTTTTTCGTCTTTCAGATCACGAAAAGCATTTTTGATGTTTTTGCCGGCATCCTGTGTAAACTGGGTAAGGCGGATGTAGCCGATATCATCTTTAAGGTAACCGTAGTAGGGTACGTTATCCAGGTTGATGTCCTCTCTCTCCACGGTGAAGTATTGGTCTTCCTCAAAGCCGGGTCTGCGAATCAACAAATCTACAGTTGTGCCAGGCGCACCCTTCAGGATGTTGCTGATCTCTTCAACGGTTTTATCTTTTGTAGACTGTCCTTCCACTTCGATGATAAGGTCACCGGCTTTGAGGCCGGCTTTCGTAGCCGGGGCATTTTCATAAGGCTCCATGACGGCTATGTAATCATCCTTTCTTCGGATAATGGCACCAATGCCCCCATACTTTCCGGTCGTTTGAAAGCGAAAATTTTCCATTTGCGACTCGGAATAGTAGTTGGTGTAGGGATCCAATGAGCTCAGCATGGCATCTATGCCGGTCCGCATCAATTCATTGGGGTTGATCTCGTCTACATAATAGATATTCAGCTCTTTGTAGATGTCGGATAGAATTTCGAGGTTTTTCGACAGTTCAAAATAATTATCGCCTGCTGCGATAGGTATGGTAATAGCACCAGCAAAGCCCAGTGCTACCAACCATTTCTTTGGTCTTTGGAAAAACTTACGAATGCGATTCATGCCTTTCTTTTTTCTCGGGTACGGGATCGTAGCCATGTCCACCCCAGGGATGACAACGTGAAATGCGCTTAATGGTTAGCCATCCCCCTCGAATGGGGCCAAATTTCTGTATAGCTTCCACACCATATTGTGAGCAGGTGGGCGTATACCGGCAAGCGTTGGGCAGATAGGGGGAAATCACTTGCTGGTACAACCGAATAAGACCCACAAAAAGCCAACTAATCATGGCGCTAAGCCTCTTCAATGGCTTGGATTAAACGATTTAAAATTAGGATTATTTTCGGGTGGAGCTCGTTAAAGGACGTTACTTTTTTGTCATTGTAGATAAACATCAACAACAATTGACGGTCCTTTCGCTGCAGGGCAGTATACAGCTCCTGTTTAGCAATGCGATACCCTTCTCTTAGGTTCCTTTTGACTTGATTGCGGTCGTGAGCTTTGGCGAGGTGCCGCTTGCTGGCGCTAAAGGCCACCTTGGCAGGAATGGAGGCGGGCGAAAAGTTGTGCAATCGATACACCAATCGAATGGGCCACTCGTCTATAGTGGCATTAGACGCAAACAGCGCCTGGATTAACCTGCGCTGTTTTATACGTTCATGCCGGGTGAGCCGGCTGTCAGATGTCGAAAATAAAGAAGTCGTAGGCGTGGGCTTACTTCAAACGCTTCTCGTCAGATACCGAAAGTTTCTTGCGACCTTTCTTTCTGCGTGCTTTGATAACGTTGCGGCCCCAACGGTCTTTCATCCGACTGCGGAATCCGTGCTTGTTGGTACGCTTCTTTCTAGAGGGTTGATACGTTCTTTTCATCGCTCACTTTATTTGCGGTGTGCAAAAATACAGGTATTCTAATATAAAGTGAAATTATCCACATAAAAAGGGCGGAAACCAAGCCGCCCTTTTCCTAGTGTCTTATCCATTCATAGAAATGAGGAATTCTTCGTTGGTCTTCGTCCCTTTCATATTGTTGAGAATGAAGTCCATCGCTTCCTCTGTATTCATATCAGCCAGGTGTTTGCGCAAAATCCACATGCGTTGCAACACGTCACGATCAAGCAGCAAGTCTTCCCGTCTTGTACTGGAGCTTACCAGGTCGATGGCCGGGAATATCCTGCGGTTGGCCAATTTGCGGTCGAGAGACAATTCCATGTTACCCGTACCCTTGAATTCTTCAAAGATTACCTCATCCATCTTGGAGCCGGTATCGATCAAGGCGGTAGCAAGAATGGTCAGGCTTCCACCATTTTCAATATTACGGGCGGCACCAAAGAATTGCTTGGGTTTGTGCAAGGCATTGGCTTCAACACCTCCAGACAACACCTTACCAGATGGAGGTGCAACTGTATTGTGTGCGCGGGCTAGACGAGTGATAGAGTCGAGCAGTATTACCACATCCTGACCGCACTCTACCAGGCGCTTGGCTTTTTGGAGCACAATATTAGATACCTTGACATGTCGCTCTGCCGGTTCGTCAAACGTAGATGCGATCACCTCTGCATTTACGCTTCGTTCCATATCGGTTACCTCTTCCGGGCGTTCATCAATCAATAAGATGAGTAGGTACACTTCCGGATGATTACGGGCAATGGCGTTGGCTACTGCTTTCAGCAAGAGGGTCTTACCCGTCTTGGGTTGCGCCACGATCATACCCCGCTGGCCCTTGCCAATTGGGGTAAACATGTCCATGATTCGTGTGGAGTAGTCAACACTATCGGTAGACAGATCAAGCTTTTGCTCAGGGAAAAGCGGTGTCAGGTAATCAAACGGTACGCGATCGCGCACATCATCAGGCTTGCGCTCATTGATGGTCTCTACCTTAAGCAAGGCAAAGTACTTTTCCCCTTCTTTTGGGGGGCGAATGCTGCCCTTCACGGTATCACCGGTCTTCAGGCCAAACAGTTTGATCTGCGATGGCGATACATAAATGTCATCGGGAGAGGAGAGGTAATTGTAGTCAGCGGAGCGGAGGAAACCGTACCCATCGGGCATCATTTCCAGTACGCCTTCGCCATTGATTACGCCATCGAGCTCCACATCAAAGGCATTTGACTTATCCTCTTGCTGTGGCTTACGGCTCGGACGATTGTCGCTTCTTTGCTCTCTTCGATCGTCATGGCGCTGGTCTTTGCGATCATCCTGTCGCGACTCTTTTTTCTCATCGCCAGACTTCCTGTCGCGGTGATCTGTGCGCTTGGTTTTCTTATCGTCTTCTTTTGGAGCAGGCTTATCGCTTTTTTGCTCGCCTGATTGAGCAGACTTATCGTCTTTAGTTGTCTTTCGGGGTTCGCGTTTGCGTCTTGGCTTTTGCTCCTGCGATGCTTTATTATCGCGTTTTTCTTCTCCATTACTCTGCTTACTGCTGGGCTTGGGCGCCTCGCCTGTAATGGCTTGTTGATCCAGAATTTTGTAGATCAGATCTTGCTTATTCAGGGATCGGTAGGATTTGATATTGAGTTGTTTTGCAATGTCTTGCAAGTCAGCCACGAGCATGTCGTTCAGCTGCAAAATGTCGTACATGTGTATACGTATTTATGGTATGAAATGGTGAAATGTCGTCTTACAAAAAAGAGGGATAAAATCGGCCTCACCAGGGATGGTGGAGGCAGAATTGTAATGCAATGTTACGTATTACTTACGAAATAGTCAAATGCACGAATAGGGTAGCGAGTTCCGGAAGGGTGCTGTAAAATGACCCGTAGAAGAATATCTTTGCAACAAAGGTTCAAATTATGTTGAGTGTACCCTATTTACGCGAGCATCGGGAAGAGGCCATTGCGGGCCTAAAAAAGCGGGGTGTGGAAGCAGCACCTTTGATAGATAAGGTGATGGCTTTGGATGATGAGCGCAAGACGCAGCAGCAAGCGCATGATGGTTTGTTGGCGGAGATGAATCGCTTGTCTAAGTCCATTGGTCAACTGTATAAAGAGGGTAAACGGGAAGAGGCAGAAGAAAAAAAAGCAGCGGTAAGCGCACTCAAGGAAAAGGCTTCCGGGTTGGAGGCGGCTCGTAAGGATACCTTACTGGCCTTGCAGGAAGTGCTGGAGCAAATCCCAAATGTTCCACATGAAACAGTAGCTGCCGGACAATCTGAAGAAGACAATGTATTGGTAAGAGAGGGTGAACTAGCTGCTGCACCCAACCAGAAGAAACCGCACTGGGATATAGCCAAAGACCTGGATATACTGGATTTTGAATTGGGCAATGTGCTCACCGGTAGTGGATTTCCCGTGTTCAGAGGAAAAGGCGCTCGATTGCAGCGGGCTTTAATCAGTTATTTTCTGGACCAGGCCCAGGAGCAAGGATATGAAGAAGTAATGCCGCCCCTGTTGGTGAATGCAGACTCTGCCTACGCTACCGGACAACTGCCGGATAAGGAGGGTCAGATGTATACGATCACGGAGGACCAGTTATACCTTATTCCTACCGCGGAGGTACCCATCACCAATATTTATCGAGGGCGGTTATTAGAGGAAAGCGATTTGCCAAGGAAGCACGTTGGCTATACCCCGTGTTTCCGCAGAGAAGCCGGTTCTTATGGTAAAGATGTGCGGGGGTTGAATCGCGTTCACCAGTTTGATAAGGTGGAAATTGTGCAATTGGTGCATCCTGAGCATTCATACCAGGTACTGGAAGATATGGTCAGCTACGTGGAGTCGCTGGTGCAGTCCCTGGAGCTGCCCTACCGAATCGTTCGCCTTTGTGGTGGTGATCTTGGGTTTACATCCGCACTTACCTACGACTTTGAAGTCTATGCCGCTGCGCAAGATAAGTGGCTTGAGGTAAGTTCTGTGTCCAACTTTGAAGACTTTCAAAGTCAGCGATTGAACTGCCGGTTTAGGGATGACAATAAAAAGAAGCACCTCGTGCATACCTTGAATGGTAGTGCATTGGCTTTACCGCGCATCATGGCTGCGCTGTTGGAAAATCACCAGGATAGTCATGGGATTGTGGTACCGGAAGTGTTGCGGCCTTACACCGGCTTTGATCGAATATGATCAGCGACTGACTAATGCGGCAGTATCATCTGTCAGTTGTTGCACTTTGAAATAGACACGCACTTCGGTAAGCATATCGGTTACGGTGTGGGATTGGTTGGCTAAATGGGGCATTACATACCCGCTTACCGATTGATTCAACTGCAGGGCGACAAAGAGCGCCTGTTCAACGGATCGTGGGTGTCCGATCATGGTCATCGTACAATTATGTTGTTCCAGACAAACATTATAGACAGCTTCGATCAAGGTGGTAGCTGAGTGCAACGTGTAGACTTGCAGATTTTCCTCTTGTAGTTCGGTATTTATTTTCCGGGCGGAGGCTTCGCCTTTCGCATTGTATGCGATATACAACTCTTGTAAATATCCTTGTTGTAATAGGATGCGGCATTTATTCGATAAGTTGCTAAGATCCTGGGTATCTGCCTCATCAATATAGAGGAAGCCCAAGTCTGCTGCCGGCAGTTGCGATAAGTTACTGTGTATATGGGGTTGTGTGGTGCGCTGCATCACTTGGTGGGTGTACAAAACAAACCCACTACACAGCAAGGATACTACTGCAGCAAATACCAGTATTTTTCGAAAAGTAGCTATCATGAAAGGAGCTTGCGTTGCTTTCGCGGCAAAACTAAGTCTATTTTGATGCGTATTCTACTAATTGGTTGCAGTTTAATACACCCATAACTTGTTGATTGTGTACGAATGCGCTACACTTTAGTTGCTAATCCGGACTAATTTTGACGTTGTTTTCCCAATTGGCACGAATAGTTATGGGAGAAGGTATAACGAAGACAGCTTCCGGTAATTGCCGTAAGGCCCATCTCCCCGCATCCCAATAGCCATTTTCATTGCGGTCTACTATGGCCCGAACCGTATAGTTGCCGGGTGACAAGTAGGGTATTCGCCAGGCGTCTCCTTTAGTGGTGTGGGATTGTATAAGTGTGCCCGTCTCCGTAAGCAGTTGAAGCAGAATGGTTGAACCGATCCAGGTGCTGTCAATTGCCACAACTAACTGTCCCCATTCCTCTTTTTTCGGGATGGGTATCAATCCAGAAGCCGGCCGATTAGGATAACCAAACCAGTCAACTAGATGCTGCGGACGCCAAGCCCATTTTAGGGTGTCGCCAAAAGGAATCCCGTCTGTTTTTATCTCGATAGCGGTACGTGTTGCAACACATTGATAATCAATGGGCAGCGAATCAATAGAAAGGGTAAACGATTGGCTATCAATATGTTGTAGAGGTGTTTTTAATTGATAGCGGAGGGTTAAACCCTTCTCGCGATACTGTATCATGGGTGCTGGTAGGGAAAATACCGAATCTCGGTCAGGCAGTTGTCGCAGCGGTAGTGTATCCGTAAAGGTAAGAGTGTCGGAATAGGTTGCGTGCAACACCAGCGAGTCTGCTGTAGTAGGCTGGTACATGACCCGGAAAGAGTCAGTGTGCAATGGAATGACGGCAAACGAATCAACGCCAGACAATTGAAGTGCTGCTGCGGGTAGCGGATAGCTGGAGGTAATGGTCAACAGTCCTTGCTCTTCCTGTTTGCTCTTGCATGCGAAATCGAAGGCATGCGGTGGATTAATTAGCATCATTTTGCGGGCTGGCGAATTGCTTGGTGTAACGGGTTCAGCTAAAAAGGCCATTGACTCTGTAGCAGGTTGTATGCGCAGATCGTTGTTCTGATCAGCAAATCCTATGACCGTAAATGTATCTGCCCGCAAGTAAGCAAAGTTGACCTGCCCTTCCTCGTTGGTTTGTTGAAAGTAAATCGGCTTATCGGTACCCAAGGTACTGTCAGTAACGGTTATGGGGTACAATCCAACAACGATATCGGGTACCGGTTGCTGCGTCAGGGGGTGACGCACTTCGAATGCCAGGGACAGCGAATCAATGTAGGCTCCGGTAGAGAAAACGTAGGAAAAATTGGATAGCACATTATTCTCATTCAAGTCTTTCAGGCTGTTTCCAAAATTGATGAGATAATTGAGGGGAAAGAAAAAGAGCTTCTCACCGTATAGCGAGATCTCAATGACTCAAAAAAACATAAAGCATGTGGCAATCAAGGTGCCACAACTGATCCAAATATCCGCATATCCATACAAAGTTGATTGAGATTCGACCATTGGTGCTGTGGCGACAGAGGCGGTAAAAAAGACTGATAGGCTCAATCTGTTAGTTAAATGCAGTGTAATGCCGAGAGTAAGAGTGATCAAACTAAAGTAGTTGACTAACCATGGTAGCCCCAAAAAGAAAGTGTTGCTATTGCTGAGTCTAGAAGCGTTTTCAGAAAGTGCAAGGATAAATTTTATAGCTTCTGGATGTCTCTGATACCACGCAAGCTTCT
>CAJXXO010000002.1 GCA_913062655.1 uncultured Bacteroidota bacterium
GTAAATACGATAGCACACAGCTCAATGCGACAGGCGGTGTTGCTTATCAGTGGAGCCCTGGCGCTTCCCTCACTTGTACCACTTGTCCTGATCCGGAGGCATTTCCTTTGGTAACCACTATGTATACGGTTGAGGTTACCGATCAATATGGATGTGTCAACGAAGACAGTATCGAAATACTGGTTAACTCAGCGGCAGGCAATATTAGTCCCGACACCGCAATATGCATAGGTGGTGCTGCTAACCTTCAAATTGGCGGAGGGGTATCCTATCTGTGGTATCCCGGCACTGACCTGTCATGTACAGCTTGCCCAAATCCGGTAGCTACGCCTACGAGTACCATTACCTACAATGTAGAAGTAACAGATGCCAATGGTTGTCGTGATACAGCAGATGTGACGGTTACTGTTAATCCGCTGCCTACAGTTAATGCAGGGCAGGATGTGACCATATGTGAAAATGACGATACACAATTGAATGCCGTTTCGCCAACGGCTACCAGTTTCAACTGGCTGCCTACGGTGGGCTTGAGCAACCCTAATATTGCCAACCCTATTGCCTCTCCGCCTACCACCACAACTTATGTAGTGACCGTAGAGGATGCAAATACTTGCCAGAATACGGACGATGTAACGGTAACAGTCAATCAACGACCCAATACCAATGCGGGTAATGATGTGGCCATTTGCCTGGGCGATACAACTCCTTTGCAAGCTACAGGTGCCCTATCTTATGTGTGGAGTCCGGCTGCAGGCCTGAGTTGTGTAAATTGCCCGGACCCACTTGCCCATCCTACGTCCACCACCACCTATACCGTGGTGGGAACGGCTGCCAATGGCTGTACACAAGAGGACCAAGTCACCGTTACGGTAAATAGTTTGCCCACCGTCACCGTGACACCTAGCAGTACCATTTGTATTGGAGATGATATCCAGTTATTGGCCTCTGGCGGTGTAAGTTACCAATGGAGCCCAGCAACAGACTTAAGTTGTACCAACTGTCCCAATCCAGTTGCTAATCCCGACACTACGATTACGTACACAGTAACTGCCTTCAATGCAGCAGGCTGTTTCGATGTCGACTCTACTACTATTACAGTGGCCAGTCCTGCTGCTATTTCAGTTTCAGCAGATACTACGGTTTGCCCGGATGAACCATTGCAGTTGAGCGCCAGTGGTGGGGTTACATACAACTGGAATCCACCAAACAACAACATGGTTGGGGCTAATACGGCTACCCCTACGCTTACCGTAACTGAAAATCAAGTGTATACGCTTACCGTCATAGATGTCAATGGTTGTGAGATTATTGAGACGGTTGATATTGGTGTATTTGTGCCGGCAGATCCATTGGCGACAGGAACAGATACTATTTGCTTTGGTGAATCTGTAGTACTTGGGGCTTCAAACGGGGTAACCTATAATTGGTCGCCTGAAAACACCGTGTCAGACCCCACTATACCAGACCCAATCGCTACCCCGGATGTAACGACTACTTACACTATTGACATCATTGATGCCAACGGTTGTCCCAATAGTGATGAGGTTACGGTGACGGTGATTCAGTTGCCGAATGTGGATGCCGGACCGGATATCTCCTTATACTCTTCCTCACGCGCTGTTTTGGAAGTTACTGGAGCGGTCAGCTACGTGTGGTCACCCAATATTTGGATTCAGGACACCAACTCGGCTCGCACCTTTATCTATCCTGAAGATTCCATCACTTACTATGTAGTAGGTACAGATGCTTTTGGTTGTCAGAATATTGATTCGGTAAATGTGTTTGTGTTGCCTAGTCCAAAATATTTCGTGCCCAACGCATTTACACCCAACGGAGATGGTCAGAATGACCTGTTTAGAATTAGCTACTATGAGAATTTTCTATTAGAGTCCTTGCAGGTGTTCAATCGCTGGGGCCATATGGTCTTTTCCACTGAAGATATTACACAAGCCTGGGACGGTCGAACGCCTGATGGCGAACCGCTACCCGCTGGAACGTACATCTATATCATAAATGGAACAGATGAAATAGGAGCTCCACTGTATCGACAGGGTAATGTGATCATAATGCGCTAGTAAAACTGATTCCAAGCTTGTTTGGCAGGTTTGCATTGAGAGAACAAATATTACACATTAGCATTCTGCCTTTTGTATCCTGTATGTGAAGGAACTTTAATGAAGCGCTAACATTTTAATGTTTACGTAACAAGTTCTATTTTTAGACACTTTTGGTCGGGGTAACACATAATTGAAAGGGGATCAGAATGAAAAGACTATTACTAGCCTTAGGGTTTATATTGGTGTCAACAGCTGTATTTGCAACACACATTGCAGGTGGAGTTATAGAGGTGGCCTGCACTGCTTCTGGAAATTACTCTGTTACTGTCCGTAAGTATAGAGATGTTACTGGGGCAGGGTATGCGGGAGCTATTACGCTCACAGCTGAAGAAGTTAATTCAGGAAATACGCAAAACTTCCAATTAACAAGGGTTCAAATCAATGCCAACCTTCAACCTCCTGTCACAAACCCCTGTCTAGTACCACCGGCTAATAGTGGACAAGATGAGCATGTTTATGAGGGAACTATTACCCTGAACAATGGGTCTGCTTACTACTTGTATCATCAGGATAATGCCAGGAACACAACCATGAATGTAACAGGTCAACCTGGAGCCACTATTTATGCTGAGTACCCCGATCCTGGAATTTATGGTTGTAACAATTCCCCGATTTTTAATGTAGGACCTCCCGTATCGGTTTGTCTGAATGAGCCATTGAATTATGATAATTCAGCTTTTGATCCTGATGGAGATCAGCTTCAATACAGATTATGTGAGGCGTTTATCAATACCCCAGCCAATCCACCCTTCAACAGTGTACCATATACCAACCCTTACACTGCGCAAGACCCGGTATCTGCCAATCCTAATTTAGCCATTGATCCAGTTACCGGTATTGTAACCGGAACGCCAGACCTGGCCGGCCGCTGGGTTTTTACCGTTTGTGTAGATGAGTTTAGAAATGGCGTGCAAATCGGAGAATATCGTAGAGATGTGCAGATGACAGTGACAGCGTGCACCCAAACAACAACCGTTAATGTACCGACAGATTATAATAGTGTTGCCCTCGGTCAAGATGTAATTGCCAGTTGTGATGACTCTACAGTTAACTTTACTACCACCAATGCAAACGCTTTCAATTATTTCTGGGATTTTGGCGTAGCAGGCACCAACGCTGATACTTCAGATATTCAAAACCCAACTTTCACCTACCCTGATACTGGCACCTACACGGCTATGCTTATAATAAATGAAGGCTACATTTGTGCCGACACTGGATTTGTGACGGTCATTGTATATCCATATACGTATGCGGGTTTCACCGTTGCAGAACCGCAGTGTGTGGGTCAGCCCATACAGTTTAATGACACGTCATCTTGGACCTATGGTACTACCTTTAATTGGTCTTGGAGTTTCGGTGCAATTGGTATACCCAATTCGGGTACTCCCAATCCATCGCGAACCTATACTTCTCCGGGCGTTTACAATGTAAATCTGGTAGTTGAATCAAGCAAGGGCTGTAGGGATACGGCCAACCAACAAGTAAATGTTTATACGCCACCCACGGCCAATGCCGGTCCACCAACGATTACCATATGTGAGGGAGAGCCTGTTACACTACCTGCAACCGCCACAGGTGCCAATTCTTATCAGTGGACCTCCCCAAGTGGAGTGGCTTCGCTTGATTGTGATACATGTTTACAACCTACCGCCACACCATCTTCCACAACTGTTTATTCCCTGACCGCCACCGGTCCGGGAGGATGTGAAGATGATGACTTTATAACGGTTGTGGTACAACCAGCACCTGTAGTCAATGCCGGTCCAGATCAATTTTTATGTGGTACAGGAAGTGTGCAGCTAAGTGCGCAATTAGTGTCTAGCCCAGGTGGGGTATTCTGGAATTGGTCTCCTTCTACGGGGCTCAATAGTACGCAAGTATCCAATCCTACGGCCAGTCCATCCCAGACTACAACGTATGTTGTAACAGCTACTTCCATCAATGGCAGTTGCGTAGGACGGGATACAGTTACGGTTTTTTTAAATGCCGTTTCGGTGGATGCTGGCACAGCACCTACGATTTGTCCAGGCGATACGGCTACCTTATCGTCTTCCACACCAGTGGCTAATGCTACCTATAGTTGGGCACCTGCCACCAACATATCGGATCCTACGTCAGCCAACCCTGATGTTTGGCCGGCAAGTACTACTACCTACACGCTAACCATAACAGACCCCGTCTCTGGTTGTAATGGGGTAGATTCTGTGGAAGTCACCGTAAGTCCTTTGCCACCTGTAAATGCGGGTAACGATAGCACAATCTGTATCAATACTACGGCTCAGCTCAATGCAACAGGAGCGTCTACCTATACCTGGGATGCCGATCCAACCCTTAGTGGGACGAATATTCCCAATCCAGTGGCCTCGCCAGGTCAAACTACTACCTATTACGTAACGGGTGAGGACGCTATTGGGTGTGTAAATAGAGATAGCATCACCTTGACTGTTGTGCCGCCAGCGAACATTAATGTAACTCCGGATACCACCATTTGTGCTAATACTTCTGCGGCACTCAATGCGAGTGGAGGTGTAACCTATACCTGGACGCCAGCAGGGTCTCTGGTGGGGGCAAATACAGCCTCACCAACCGCCTCTCCAACCTCGTCTACCACGTATTCGTTGACGGTAGAAGACGCCAATGGATGTTTTATAGATACAACGGTAGCTGTTACGGTAACACCACCACCATCAATAGATGCAGGTACGGTCAACTCCATATGTTTTGGTGACTCTACCATATTAAATGCCACAGGCGGCATTAGTTATACGTGGACACCTAACACCAATATTATTGGCGCTAACACAGCAAATCCAACTGTATTCCCCGCGGCCACCACTACATACACAGTAGTGGGGGAAGACGCTACAGGTTGTACCAATGTAGATTCGGTTACTGTAGTAGTAAATACATTGGCCAACGGAGGCTTTAGCCCTGATACCGCCATCTGTGACGGTGAATCAGTAGTATTGTCGGCCAACGGATTTACACAGTACACGTGGAAGCCGGCTGGCTCGCTGAGTACCCCAACCGGTAACGCAACAACCGCCTCACCAACTACTACAACCACTTACACTGTTGTAGTGGAAGACAATAATGGCTGCGTAGACAGTGGCACAGTGCAAGTAACGGTTAACAGCTTGCCTACCATTCAGGTGTCTGGCCTGCAAACTATCTGTGTCGGTGATAGCGCGCAACTTACTGCTAATGTGACGAGCACTCCGGGTGGTCAATCGTATACCTGGACACCTGCCGCTTCGCTGAATGATCCTAACGCTCAGAATCCATGGGCATCGCCTACCAGTAATACCATTTACACCGTAGAAGCCACTGACGGCAACGGTTGTGTGAACACATCTACCACTACGGTAAATGTAAACCCACTGCCGCCCATCACGCTGCCGTTTGCATCTACTACCATCTGTGAGGGCGATAGCGTTCAATTGCCGATATCAACTACGGCTACAGGCGCAACCTACAACTGGTCACCCAATAATAACCTGACCTGTTTGACTTGCCCTGATCCTATTGCTCACCCGATGCTGAATGAGGTGTACACCGTAACGGTAACTGATGCGATTGGTTGTAGCAACAGAGATTCAATAGCCGTCAATGTAAATGTGCTGCAGCCGGGTAATTTCATCTCAGATACGGCCATTTGTGTGGGTGAAAGTGTCACGCTTTTCGCCAACGGCTTTAGCAGCTATACCTGGTTCCCGGGCACTGATTTGTCTTGTACCAACTGTCCTACACCTACAGCCACTCCGTCCACCACCACAACTTACTTTGCTGCGGTAGAGGATGCCAATGGTTGTCAGGATACCGGTTCTGTAGAAATAACGGTGAATGCATTGCCAACAGTTAATGCCGGACAGGATGTCACTATTTGTGAGAATGATAATGTAACGCTTTCGGCTACGGCACCAACGGCAACCGGCTTCAGTTGGAGTCCGGCCACAGGATTGAGCAATGCCAATATTGCCTCTCCGGTAGCTAGCCCAGCCACTACCACCGACTACACAGTTACGGTTACGGATGCTAATAACTGCACCAACAACGATGATGTGCGGGTCACTGTCAATCAGCGACCACCAACCAATGCGGGGCAGGATCAACCGATTTGCTTTGGCGATACAATACCCTTGCAAGCTTCTGGTGCAGTAAGCTATACCTGGGCACCGGCTGTAGGGTTGTCTGATCCTACTATTGCCAATCCAGATGCTTATCCTACATCGACCACAACTTATACGGTTACCGGAACGGCTGCCAACGGTTGTACCGAAACCGATGAGATTACGATAACCGTAAATCCATTGCCTACCATTAGTCTGACCCCTAACAGCAGTATCTGCCAGGGAGAAGACATACAATTGGTAGCCAGTGGTGGTACCGGGTATAGTTGGTCACCTGCCGCGAGCTTGAGCTGCACCAATTGTCCGGCTCCGGTGGCTACCCCCACACAAACCACCGTGTACACGGTAGAGGTGTCAACTGCTGCAGGCTGTATTGATACCGCATCGGTAGAAGTATTTGTAGCTACCCCGGCCAGTATAGGTATCCCAAATGATACCGCTGTCTGTCCTGGGGAAAGTGTAACACTAAACATTATTGGAGGTGTGACCTACGATTGGGAGCCTAAGGTGGATATTACCAATGCCAATACTGCCAATCCGACCATAACACCTACACAACCTCGTACGTATACTGTTACTATTGTCGATAATAATGGTTGTGATATCCAGGGTACAGTGGATGTGGGTATTTACACCCCAGCCGATCCGCTGGCCGGTACTGCACAAACTATTTGTGTAGGGGACAGCGTGACGTTGAGTGCGCAAAATGGCGTGACGTATAACTGGACGCCAGCCACCAACATCATCGACCCAACGGTAAGCAATCCTACTGCTGTACCCGCACAGACGACCACCTTTACCGTGGAAATTGTAGATGCAAACAATTGTGTCAATACGGATGAGGTAACTATTAATGTACAACCGTTGCCTGCCGTAGACGCAGGGCCGGATATGGCGATTTATGAAGACTCTCGAGCTGTATTGCAGGCTTCCGGTGCACAGACTTATGTGTGGAGCCCGAATGTATGGATCGAGGATACGGCTGCGGCCAGCACCATCATTTATCCAGAGGACTCTATCAGGTACTACGTATTAGGCACAGATGCCTTTGGATGCCAGAATACAGACTCCATCTACATACGCGTGCTGCCTAAGCCTAAATTCTACGTTCCCAATGCTTTCTCACCGGATGGTGATGGTCAGAATGACCTATTTATCATCTCGTACTACCAGAACTTTAACCTGAATTCCTTTAAGATATTCAATCGTTGGGGACAACTGGTGTTCGAAACGGATGACGTAGATCAAGGCTGGGACGGTCGAACGCCTGGTGGAGAGCCGCTGCCAATGGGTACGTACATTTTCCGCATTGAAGGGGAGGATGACCTGGGTATCCCGCAGGATCGACAAGGAAATGTGACGCTCTTACGGTAAGTGCGTCTGGCGATACGAATAAGACCATTGGGCAACCCAATGGTCTTTTTTATTCTTGACTATGCAATCTGGTCAACTCTTAGTGATGTTAAAAACGCCTGTTTTGGGCGCTGTGAAGACCCGACTGGCTGCATCCATAGGTGCGGAAGGCGCCTTGCACATCTACCAACAGTTGCTCAGGAACACCATACGCACGGTGGCCGAAAGCAGATGGCCAACGCAGATATGGTGGACAGGAGAGGCCGCGGCCTTGCCTGCCTTTCCAACAGGATTTGCGCTGCATGAGCAGCCAGCCGGAGATTTGGGGCAGCGAATGGGCGCGGCTTTTGCCCACAGCTTTACCCGGTTTCCTGATCAACCTGCGGTGATTATTGGAACCGATTGCTGGACCTTGAGTACCCAAATCCTGGATGCCGCCTTCGAAGCCTTGCAGCATCACCAAACAGTGCTTGGTCCCGCTACCGATGGGGGATATTACCTATTAGGTATGCGGCAATGGTACCCTGAATTGATGGAGGGCATTGCGTGGAGTACGGCAAAAGTGGCAGCGCAAACCAGCGCAAGAATTGCCGCACTTGACCTTTCCTGCCATACCTTAGTAGCTATGAATGATATTGATACCCTCGAAGACCTATTGCAGACCCCCTTGCGTTATGAAATAGATAAAAAATTGTGATGAAAACGGTAGTCCTCATTCGCCATGCTAAGTCCTCCTGGGATAATCCAACATTGGATGACTTTGACCGTCCCTTGAATGCACGAGGACAGCGGGATGCTCCCGCCATGGCCCATCATCTGAGCAAGGAGGGCTTTGCAGAAGGTCGCTGGATCAGTAGCCCCGCCAAGCGTGCGCTTACTACGGCTCAGCTTATGGCAAAGACATTGGGCCGCCCTGCTGATACCCTGGAGACAGACTCACGCTTGTATCACGCCTGGACAGACACCCTACTCGACATCATCCGCGAACAGCCGGCAGCAGTAGATCGACTGTTGTTGTTTGCCCACAACCCTGGCTTGACAGAGATGGCACATAGACTCACACAAGTGCGGCTGGATAACCTACCCACATGCGGTATCTTTGTGGTATCCTTTCCCATAAGCGATTGGCGTGCGGCAGCCTATGGCAAGGGTAACTTTGTTTGGCTAGACTATCCCAAAAACCACCGTTGATTATGTCTGTAGTGTTGGATCGAGCGATATATGAAGTAGAAAATGAACAGGGAGAGAAGTATCCTATTTTCAATCGGGAGCTCAGTTGGCTGTCCTTTAACTACAGGGTGTTACAGGAAGCAATGAATCCCGATACGCCATTGTATGAACGGGTGAAATTTCTCGCTATTTACTCGTCCAATCTGGAAGAGTTTTTTAAGGTGCGCGTGGCCTCCCTACGGCATATGATCCATTTCAGCGAAAAGGTCCGTAAAAAGCTCGATTTTGACCCATATGAGCTCCACCGGGATATCCTGATGACCATTGACAGGCAGCAGCATGAGTTTCTGGATATCTTTTACAATCAATTGATACCTGCTCTCCAGGCAGAAGATATCTATATCCTTGATCCCAATGCCTTGAATAAGAAGCAAGACGTCTTTGTACGTGACTATTTCGAGCATTATGTCCGGCCGTGGACGCGCCCCATGCTGATCGTAAAGAACCGTATTTCCGCCTTTTTGAAAAACAACACCCTCTATCTCCTTTTGCGTATGGTGCCTAAACCGGAAAAAGGAGAGGAGCAAAAAAGAACGCGTTACCACTATGCCAGCCTGGAAATCCCCACTGATCACTGCTCCCGCTGGCTGGTGTTACCCGAAGAAGGTACAAAACGATTTGTCATGTTTTTGGATGATGTCATTCGGCACAATCTGGATGCCTTGTTTCCCGGATATGACATCATAGAAGCCAAAGCGGTGAAGCTGACGCGTGACGCTGATCTCAATATTGACGATGAGTATTCCGGCAATATGGTCAATAAGATCCGTAAAATGATAGAAAAGCGGAGAACCGGCTTGCCTTCCAGGTTTGTGTATGATAAGTCGATGAGCAAAAAGACCCTCAGCTACTTCATGGAAGCCTTTTCCATTCGCAAGGAAGACCTGTTGCCTAGCGATCGGTATCACAACTATGAGGACCTGTTCAGCTTTCCCAAATTTGATCGCAGCGGGCTGGTGTATGACAAGTTGGCACCGCTGAAAGTGGCGGCCATTGATACCAGTTACAATCTACTGGATCAGATCCGGGACAAGGAAGTGCTGATGTATTTCCCCTACCACGATTACGACCCGGTGCAAGCTTTCTTACACCATGCGGCCAGAGACCCCAATGTAATCAGCATCAAGATTTCACTGTATCGGGTGGCCAAAGAGTCGCGGATTGTCAAAGCACTGCGCAAAGCAGCCGAGAAAGGAGTGGATGTCACGGTATTTAGTGAGCTCAAGGCACGTTTTGATGAAATGTCCAATATTCAAGTATCGGAAAAGCTGGAGTCTTCCGGAGCCAATGTATTGTACAGCCTACCCGGTTTGAAGGTGCACACGAAGATTTGTCTCGTGGCCCGCAAGGAGGGGGATCAAATCAGGCGATACGCTTATTTGGGTACCGGTAACTTTAACGAGAACACCGCCAAACTGTATACGGACTTTGGCTATTTTACCACCAATGAGCAAGTCTCCAATGATATTCGTAAGATATTTAAAGTACTTGCCGGACTGGAGGCCGACCAGCGGTATGAGACCCTGCTTGTAGCGCCCAAGCGAATGCGCATGCAATTCAATCGGTTGATCGACTTCGAGATCAATCAAGCCAAACAGGGCAAGCCAGCGGCCCTTTTTCTGAAGATGAATAGCCTGGAGGATAAGCGGATTATCATGAAGCTGTACGAAGCCAGTAAGGCGGGCGTACAGATTCGTATGATCGTTCGCGGTATCTGTTGCCTGGTGCCGGGTGTGCCTGGTTTGAGTGATAATATCCAGGTGATTAGCATTGTCGATCGATACCTGGAGCATGCACGGGCTTTCATTTTTCACCACGGGGGAGCCGAGAAAACCTATCTCTCTTCTGCGGACTGGATGTCCAGAAACCTAAGCCGGAGAATTGAAACGGCTTTTGAGATCACCGCTCCTCACCTGAAGCAGGTGGTGCAGGATATCCTGGAAATTCAATGGCGCGACAACGTAAAGGCCCGGCACGTTAATGAGGCGCAGGATAACCCCTTCGTTGTCAATAATGAACGACCCAATCAATCGCAGCTTACGATACACGACTACTTGCAGTCGGTAGAAACGGTAGCCCTATTGCCTAAGGTATGATCATTCCTGGATGACACCACTGTTCTTACCGAAGGCATAGGCAAGCTGTTTCATGTCATCTGCGCCCTTTTTGTTGCCGGTAGCGCGTAGATAGGAATCGGCCATGGTAAGAAAGGTCTGGTAGTAAAAACGATCCATCTCATCTACACGCATTTCTTTGGTCCAAAGGTCAATACGCAGGGCATTGCTCTCCTCCGCATCCCAGAAACCAACCATGATGGACTTGGTCTCCTTTTCCCCATCAAACGGGGCATCGCTGGCGCTCCAGGTGATTTTTTCAGGAACATTTTGCTCATCCAGGTGCACTTGAATATCGATTTTCGAAGTCCGATTGTTATCCGTAGCCATGTTACTTCGTTTTGTGAAGGGCAAAGGTAGCTCACCTGAACGGTACTGCACGAATAGTTGTAATTTGCGGGCATGTTACAAGAAAGCACACTCGAGTTCTTGCGGCAATTGGCCAGACACAACGACCGAGACTGGTTTCAGGCGCACAAGAAAGAGTATAAAGCCGCCAAATCCGATTTCGATCAGTTTGTCGATCAACTTATCGCAACGCTGGCAGCAGAAGACCAAGACCTGTTAGGGCTTCAGGCCAAAGATTGTGTCTTTCGCATTTACAGGGATGTGCGGTTCTCGAAAAACAAGCAACCCTACAAGCCCAATTTTGGTGCTTCGATCACCAGCGGTGGGCGCAAATCCATCGTACCGGGTTATTATATCCACCTGCAACCAGGTGAGCAGTCGTTTATTGGCGGAGGCATGTATCGTCCACCGGCCCCATTATTGAAGGCAGTCCGCCAGGAGATCGACTACAACCAATCGACCTTTGAAGCGATTCTCAATGATCCGGTCTTTGTCGCTACGTATGGATCTATCCAAGGCGATCAGTTGGTGCGTGCCCCAAAAGGGTACGATATCGACCATCCGGCTATAGCCTGGCTGAAATACAAGGATATCATTGCTATGAAGAAGGTGGGTGACACAACCTGGACAAAAGAAGGGGCTGTCCAGGAAATAGCACAATCATTATTGGTGATGAAACCCCTTAAAAACTTTTTGCAGGCGCCCCTTGCAGACGAAGAAGTAAAGGAGGCCTTACAGCAAAAGGCATAAGAATTGAAACATTGTTAAACCGTTGCAGTACAAGAGCTGAGGGATGATTTGCCAACCCAACGTGTAAAAAGCGTTTGGATATTATGGGGCATCTACCTAATTTTCATGCTGCAAATTTTTACCATAAGACGGATTGACAGCTAGCGATGCATGGTGTACCATCAGGCGGAAATGCTTGATGTAGCTGGATTTTGTCTGGGTTAAAATTTGGTTTGATTGAAAATTAAATTATTTTTGCTCGTAATACCATTGAATTAATGGGAGGCGAATCCATTTAATTGCTAAAACCTAAAATCGTATGCTGATTAGAAGTCTACTACTCGTTTGCCTCATTACGCTCTCAGCTGTGGCGGTTCAAGCGCAGCCAACTGAGCGCCCTGGGCCCAATGAGGCTAACATCCCTTCTTATCGGATGGAGCAACACGACAAATGGCTCAACAATGAGACCAGTTTTCCTGCTAAGGAGCGCAACATGTGGCAAGTGGCTTTGAACACTGGCTCACTGCGTATTGGTGGTGATGTTCGTTCTGAGTGGGGGTATGGTTTCGGCCTGTCCGTTCGCAAAGCGTTAGGATATACAGTAAGTGTCCGTGCCCGTTATATGGGTGGAGATGCATACGGTTTGAATTCTGCTCCTACAGGAGGCATAGCATTCAACCCTGCTGTAAATGGAGTTAACAATCCAGTGGCCGATTATTACAATGAGACATCTGGATATGGAGAAGCCTACCTGAACTATAAGAACAGAATGCATGATGTTGGTGTCGATGCGATCATTAACATCAACAACCTCAAGTTCCACAAGGAGAAGAATTTCTTCGCTCCTTACGTGTTCTTCGGTGTGGGTGCAATGACGTACAACACTACCGTTGACCAGGTGGATGCTAACGGTAATGCGTATGACTATGAGTCTGCACCTAGTGGTAACACACAAGCACAAGTAAAATACGTAAAGAATCTTCTGGACCGCGATTATGAGACAGAAGGGGAAGACAATACCAAAAGTGATTTCCGCTTGAATGGACAAGCCGCTAACTTGACACTTTCTGGTGGATTGGGTCTTGGCTTCCGTCTTACTGATCGTTTCGAAGTAGGATTAGAGCATCGCTTTACCTGGACCGGTGATGACCTGTTGGATGGTGTGGCTTTTGTTTCTGAGCGTACCTTCGAAGGGCCTAAGCCTATCCCGACACAAGGCCGCGATCTGATTCACTACACCAGCTTTATCTTGGGGGTAAACTTGGGTAAGAATGCGCAAGAGCCTACCTGGTATGTTAATCCAATCGATTACACTTACGACTACCTGTCTTACCTGGAAGAAAAGACCAACTTCAAGGATGGAGACGAAGACGGTGTGCCTGACTTGTGGGACCAGGAATTGGATTCTCCTGAAGGCGCTGTTGTGGATACAAAAGGTATCACAAAAGATAGTGACGGTGACGGCTGCCCAGACCACGAAGATCCAGAGCCATTCTCTTCTCCTCAGTATGAAATCGTAGACTGTAAGACACAGTGGCCACAGCCATTGTCTGAAGAGCGTGTAGTAGAGCTGATCAAGGAGAACTCTATCGATGGCTGGTTCTTGCCAACCATTCACTTCAATACGAACAAGTCTAAGATCCTGACTGAGTTCTATGATGACATGCAGTACATCGGTGAAATGATGGCACGCTACAACAACATCAATGTTGATGTAGTTGGCCACACGGACTACCGTGCCTCTGAGCAGTACAACATTGGCTTGTCACAGAGACGTGCTGAGGCTGCGGTTAACTTCCTGGTTGAGAACTATGGTATCAGCCGCGATCGCTTTAACATCAAGTACGAAGGCGAAAGCCAAGAGTTGATCAAAGGTGGTCGATCTGAGAAAGAAATGTACATGAACAGACGAGTTGAGTTCAAGGTAACTGAGTAATTCAACTCTCGAAAGCTATAGGAAAGGGGCATCCACGGGTGCCCCTTTTTTTATGGCTGTAGTCGATAAGTGACCTGTAGGAACAATCCGCCCAGTCGATGGAATTGGTAAGACCTTACTTGCATACCTAACGCATTGAAAAGGCTAAGCCAGCCCTCATGCTTTCGGTTGTTGTGCGGGTGGCCTCTCCATTCAGCATTGACAAGGCTGTCCATTTGCCATGTGAGCCACCTTTGCCAGGCATGGGTATAAATGTCTTCCATAATAAGCATCTCATGACGCGTAACCCGCTGTGCCTCTCGCAGTAATCCTTCCACATCATGGACGTGATGGAGTACTGTAGTGAGCAGCGTTCCGTCAAAGGAGTTATCCGCAAAAGGTAGTTGCTGGCCATCAAAGCATAGCGGTCGTATGGTCGGGAAAAGGGACTTGTCGATCACATCAATGGCGGTGACGGAGAGGCCTGCTTGCTGAAATAGATAGGTGAGTGCACCATTCCCTACCCCTATATCCAGGTAACGGTGGTCCTTTTGCAAATAGGGAAGCAGTCGTTTGTACTTAATCCTTGCCCTTTGTAAGGCCTGCCATTGGTGAAAAGTGGCCATAGCGGTAAAGATCGATCAAAATAGCCAGAGCCAAGCTCCCATATTCGACAAATAAGACGTGATTGGGCACCTGCATCGTGGGGGAACCAAAGGCACTATAGCTAAGTAAAATGGTGGCACTCCACACCCATGGCGTTATATAATCGGTGAAAGTTGCGGCTACTAATATGGGTGCCAGGTACCAGGGGTTTACCGTTGTTGCCGTTATAAGGTACCACAGGAATACCAGCACTATGAATTGAGGAATGGCCATTCGTTGTCTTGCTAGCGGGATAAGTAAGGCTGCATAACCTGCCGCAAAAAGAAAGGATAGAACCGTAGCAATCACTTGCCGGCTAGTCTCTGGATGGAAAATGGCCTTGCCCAATGGATAGAGACTACCGTTAAACTCAAAGTGATTCACGTATAATCGAAGGCTTTCCAGCACATTGCCTATAGTCTGTTGCGGTTCGTACAGCAGAAAAGGAATACCTGCAAGCGCCATGGAGAGGAGTAATACCTTTGCTTTGTTATGCCGTCCTCGCATTCGAAGGACAATGGGCCAGATTACTACAGGAAGAATTTTCCATGCCGCAGCTATGCCGAGTCCGGCACCTGTCCACCAGGCTTTTCGCGATCCGATCGCCCACAGCGCCAGTGTCAACCCAAAAGCTACCCCCACTTCGAGGTGGACATTGCCTATTAACTCTACAATCACCAAGGGGTGCAAGGCATACCAGAGTGATTTATGCGGAGCAAGGCCGAAGTGGCGGAGTGCTTTGGGGAGCAGGAAGAGGGTCATGCCTTCCAATGCCAACCAACATAATTTCAGTAAGAAAACACGACTCCACATTGTAGTGGCGAGACCATTTACCAACGCAAAAAACCACTGCGCTACCGGTGGATAGACCGTGAAATAATTCTTCTCTTCAATAAGTGCTGTCTGGGCTGTCGTGGTATTGACTGTTGGCAGGTGGGTGGCGGGATAGTCAAGAAAAGGATTTATGCCGAGTAGGGACAGTTGCCCATCGTAGAGGTAGCGAAGGTAGTCGTCTGACAGGTTGGGTAGATAGAACAATACACTTACCCGAAGCACCATGCCCGTCCACCACCACCAATTACCCGGCTTTTCCCGCAGGTATCGATACAGCAAGGCTGCTAAGGCAAATAGGGCAGCGCCCAGCGATAGTAGCATCCAACTCTGCTCGCGGGGAATCGTACCCTGCCAGGCGTATAAGGCCATGCTGAGCAACAAGGCCAACGCTAATTTTACGGTTGAGTGGCTACAGACAGAGGGCTTCATTTTGCCGGGCTTAGAACAGCTTCACGTATTGAACGGTAGAAGACATGTGCAAATCCAAGTGTAGCCAAAATATGGACCGGGAGCATGCCAAAGTTCTCATATTGAAAGGCCATGTAGATGCCCCATCCAAAGTAGAATACGAGAAAGCCCTCCAGAATAGTAGTCCATTCCAGCTTACCACTCAGGTATTTCGTAGGTTGGAAGCCCTTCTTTTTGTCTGTTACATTGAATTTGGGCGTACGTACAAAAGGGGTTTGCTGTCCCAGGTAGCCGCGTAAAACAGCTACTGCATTATGCAGCGACAATCCCAGGTTGATCGCCAAAAAAGCGGGGAACAGCAACAGGTAATGCAAGAAAAGGTATAGCCGGCTGCGATGATAGGTGCTGCTAAACATAGCCACGAAAAAGACAATTGCGGTAGCAAAAGTGGCCAATAAGAAAATGGACAGGTAATTGTACAATTCACGGGAAAAATACTGATCCATAACCCATAGCAGGGGGACGCTCAGTACTATAGAGGTCCAAATACAGAGGTAGACACTGCTGTTGAGCAGATGTGCGATACCATGTAATTTCACTGACCATGGGGCCTTGGCGCGCATAATGGAAGGAATCATCTTGCGAGCCGTTTCTGCGCCTCCTTTATTCCAGCGGAATTGTTGCGACTTATAGCCTTGAATGGCTGCCGGGAGTTCTGCGGGTGAGCCCACTTCCTCCAGGTACACAAACTGCCATCCTCTTAGCTGCGCCCGATAGCTCAGGTCCAGGTCCTCTGTTAAGGTATCTGCCGACCAGCCACCGGCATCTGCTATGGCCTTCTTTCGCCAAATACCTGCCGTACCATTGAAATTGATGAAATATCCTTTCGCATTTCGACCACGCTGTTCGATGGAAAAGTGCACATCCAATGCAAAGGCCTGGATACGTGTCAGTAAGCTATAGCTTTTATTGATGTGCTGCCATCGGGTTTGCACCACACCTACTTCCGGCTGAGCAAAGTAGGGCACGGTGCGCAACAGAAAGTCCGGTTCAGGTACAAAATCAGCATCAAAAATGGCGATCAATTCACCATTAGCAGCAGGTAGCCCCTCCGCTAAAGCCCCCGCTTTGAACCCAACTCTATCCTTTCGGTGGAGATGCTGCACCCGAAGCCCCTGCTCCTCCAGACCGGGCAATAGTTGCTGAATGAGTGCGGTAGTGTCATCTGTGCTGTCATCCAGAATCTGAATCTCAAAGCGATCTTTGGGGTAGGTAAACCGGCTCACGGACTCCAACAAGCGTTCTACGACAAAATATTCATTGTACAAGGGCAACTGCACCGTTACAAAGGGCAGATTTTTATCGCTGGCGTGAGCTTTGGGCATAGGTGCGGTCGGCTTCCGCTGCCGCAGATAGCTAATAGCCAGGGACAACTGCAGTAGGCAATAGAGCAGAATGCCCAACATAGCCATCAGGTAAAAAGCGAAGAATACATACACGGCACTACTCATCCTTGGTAAAGATATGGGTAAAGATGGTGGCTAATATCTTGTAACTGGCGCCTATGGTGCCTTTAACGGTTCCGGTCACCTTAGATTGACCAATGCGCTTGCGGTAGCGTACCGGTACTTCTGTGCAAGCATATCTTTTTTTTGCGGCCTTTATCTGCATTTCTACCGTCCATCCATAGGTCTTGTCTCGCATGTGCAGGGCTTGTAATTTATCCCACTTGATGGCGCGAAAAGGGCCGAGGTCGGTAAAGCGAACGCCATAGAAGAGACGAATCAACCTCGTGGCAAGCCAATTGCCAAATACCTGTTGTGGTAGCATGGCGCCTTTTTCCCGATCGCCCAACGCCCGCGATCCGATGACCATATCCTTGTTATCCTGTAGTATAGGAGCCACAACTTGCGGCAACTCTTCCGGATAGTCCGAATAATCTGCATCCAGGAAGACGATGATGGCTGGCTGTTCAGTGGTGGGCATTGCCTGCAAATAGTCGATCCCCTTCAGGCATGCGTATCCATAGCCTTGACGAGGTTCATCCAGCACCACAGCACCGGCTGCCTGTGCTTGTGCTGCAGTTTGATCAGCGGAATTGTTGTTGACGACAATAATATGATCTACCCTGTCGGGCAGGTCACGTACCACCTTGCCTACGCTGTTTTGCTCATTAAAGGCGGGAATAATCACCGCCACCACTTTTCCATCTATCACGCAGCCCTATTTGTTACAAAAGTATCAGGGCTCCAACAACTTCACCTCATCCCGGTCAATGTGGATTACAGTTTTATGTGTTGTGGGGCCACTTTCCAGTTTTAACACGCCTCGAGGGCAGACAGCCGAGCAAATACCACAGCCGACACAACTGGCCCGTACGATATTTTGCTCGCGTTGGGCGTACCATTTAACATCGATACCCATTTCGCAGTAGGTAGAGCAATTGCCACAAGAGATACACTGACCGCCATTGGTGGTAATGCGAAAGCGCGAGAAATACTTCTGCAAGATACCCAGGATAGCAGCCTGCGGACAACCAAACCGGCACCATACCCGGGAGCCAAATAACGGGTAAAAACCCACGCCCACCACTCCGGCAAACACACTGCCGATCAGAAAACCATAGCCCTGCTGCGCTCCTTCTGCCCACTGTTGGGGCAGAAAGGACCATTGCCAGTTAACCAGTAACCCAACGGTCAAAACCGTAATAACCAGCAATACACCATGAATCAAATAGCGCTCAATTTGCCAGGCACGCAGCGACTTGTCAGACAAATGGCGGAAGGGATCACCGGCTGTTTCGGCCAGCCCGCCACAACCGCACACCCAGGAGCAGTACCAGCGTTTACCAAAAAAGTAAGTCAATACTACGGTACCGGGTACAGCTAGTATCAAAGCCCACCAAAAGAAGAACTGCGCTACGGCAGGCCCTTGTGTCAGGGTGGCAACAGAAGAAGGGAAGAGCACATCGTAGTCGAGGGGCCAGAAGTAGTGAAAGTATAACTCTTGCCCATTTAGTGCAGCCAGAAAATTGGGTAATACAAAAGCAAATACCAACTGAAAAAACATCACCGAAAGCGTGCGTACCTGTTGGTAGCGGATATGCCGGTATTTGTACAAAAAGCGAATGCCCATCACCAAAACGGCCAGCGAGTACAGCAACCCATAGGCGAGCCAGGGGTTGTAATAGCCACCTGTATTTTCCGGTAGTCCACTGCGGCCAAACCAATGCTGGAAAAGGGGGTCTACCAAGGCGATTAAGCTATGTAAGTACTCCGGCCACCAGTAGAGTATGATGTAAAATCCGGTAAAGACCAGGCCCAGTATCCAGGCCATTGCGCCCCAGGGTTGGGTAGCAGAGCGATGAAAATTTCCATCATTGCGGATGCCGGCTGGCCCTTGCCCAAAACGGTAGTAGTAATATGCCGCTCCCCCTCCAATGAGGGATAGCAGCATGCCATAGGCCCACAGGTGCGCCCACAAACCAGGTAGGGCAACCGGGTGCGCCAAACTACCTACCAAAAGCAAAAGTACACCCAGCCCCAACACGCCCAGGCTGATTCGCTGCGCAGCAGACATGTCGGAGGGTGGTGTCAGTGATAAGGTATGGTCAGCCATATAGCATTAGGGTTTGAAGAATAACAGGTCACGTAATTGTCGTTTCTTTTTTGGTACAATCGGTGCATCAGGAAACCGCTCTCGATAGGCGTCCAGCAAGGCAGGCGTAAGCGACCGGCTCATTTCAGGATCAAAGTAGAGTGCGGCCCAATGGGTCATCACCTTCGACAATGGCCAGGCTTCACGAATCATCTTATCCGCTACATCGTGGCGTATGCGTACACCCAATACATTGATGCCCTGCAAAGCATGGGGCGGAGCCGCAGTGAAGTGCAGGCGGATGCTTTGCCACTGCCGGGCATCTTGCCAAAGCAATGTGTTTTCTGCTGCCGGACGAGAGGGAATAGTCCCGTATACCTGGTATTCGATGTCGAAGAATTTGGCCGAATTGTACCAAATGCCGGGTCGGTAAGGTGTGGGGGTGGTGGCCAGGGTGCGGGCTACCGTTTTGCCCATCAGCTTACCGGTGTACCATACCGGCTCAATCGCTTTTCTGCCGGGTGGTGGTTGGCGCAGCTCCGCGCAATCTCCAATAGCGTAGATGTCTGGATGAGAGGTTTGTAAATAGTCGTCCACTAGTACACCTTTATTACAAGCCAGTCCCATCGACTGTGCCAACGCAGCATTGGGGTGTACCCCTACAGCAAGTCCCACCCATTGACAAGGAATCACTTCTCCGCCATCAGTCACTACCTCCTTGACACGCCCCTCTTCATCACCCACGATACGCTGCAATTGGGTGGAGAGACGGAGATCGACCTGGTGCGCTTCAATGTGCCTATCAATCAGTTGTGCTTCCTCTTTGGGTAGTACATTGTCCCAGTAGTTGTCTTCCCGTACCAGCATGGTAACGTGTATGCCCCGGCTTTGGAGCATTTCCGCCAGTTCAATACCGATTAGTCCTCCTCCTACCACCACCGCTTGGCGGGTAGAAGCACTCCACTCTTCCAATGCCGCAAGATCTTGCAAGCTGTACAGACCTTGCACCCCTTGTAAATCCTGACCCGGCCAGTCAAAACGGTTGGAATGTGAACCGGTGGCCAAGATCAGTTTGTCAAAGGATAGGGGAGCGCTTTGGGACAGGTGAACGGTTTTTGTTGCGGTATCAACTTTAGTTACCCAGTCCTGCAGCAATTGAATGCGGTTTTTGGACCAAAAGAAATCTTCATACAATTTGGTGTCTTGGTACCGCAGGTGACCCATATACATGTACATCAGCGCGGTGCGCGAAAAGGGATGGGCGCTCTCTCCACTGATCATGATAAGCTCATGGTCAGCGCGTTTTCTGAGGTAGCGGGCGGCCGTGGAGCCGGCAATTCCATTTCCTATGATGACAATGCGCATAGTTTCTATCTTGCGGGGTAGCGGGCCATAGCGCCAGTCCCTTGTCAGAAAAGACAAGTTAGTTGTTTTCCTACACGAAATAAATGACTTAGGAGGCCTTTTCCAATGTAAAAGCAAAGGTGGACCCTTCGTCCTTGGTGCTGCGAACGTTGATGGTTTGATTGTGCGCTTCGATGATGTGTTTTACGATGGATAGCCCCAGGCCGGTTCCGCCCATGTGGCGACTGCGGCTCTTATCTACCCGGTAGAAGCGTTCAAAGACGCGTGGAAGGTCATCTTTGGAAATACCAATGCCATCATCGGCCACCTCTATGAGAATATTGGGGTCCATATCATAGAAACCAATGAGCGTGCGGCCATTTTCGGAGCCGTATTTAATGGAGTTGGTCACCAAATTGACCAGTACCTGGCGTATGCGGTCACGGTCGCCTAAGACGATAGTTGGCTTTTCGCAACCTTTTTTAAAGCCCAGGGTGATATCATTGGAGTCGGCTTGCATCTCCAGCGATTCAAATACCTCCTGCGCTAATTGGTAAATGTCGAAAGGGCGCAGCTCCATGGCCAGGGTGCCCGATTCCAAGAGCGAAATGGCTTCCAGGTCTTCGACAATGGTATTCAGTCGCTCCGCATTCTTTGAGGCTTTGTAGAGGTAGTCCAGGTTGATTTTGTCGTCTTTCAGCCCTCCATCAATGAGGGTATGGATATACCCTTGCATATTGAAAAGGGGGGTTTTCAGCTCATGTGATACGTTGCCCAGGTACTCCCTGCGGAATTGCTCTGTTTGTTTCAGCTCTTCAATTTCCTTTTGCCGGTCCGCTGTCCACTCCCGCACCTCAGTCTCCACCTCTTCCAGGAAGTTATCCCGCAAACTGAGCTGTTTTACAGATGATTTGGTGCGCTTGCTGTCGTGTATGGCTTTGTAGATAACCTTCACCTTTCGGTAAATGAATTGCTCCAGCATATACATGGTAAAGAGGTAAGCAGCCGGAAAAAATATGATAACCCCCACCAACAGCACCCACCAGTCAAAATGGTTGGTAAACCATTGGGCGACCAACATCACCACCAGCATCATAGCGGTTAACACCGCGGCTGATAACAGTGCGATCTGCCTGGGGGTTGGGTTTTTCATTAATAATCGAGTTTGTAGCCGATGCCTTTGATGGTTTTGATGGCATCGTCACCGAGTTTTTCGCGCAGCTTACGAATGTGTACGTCAATGGTTCGGTCCCCAACGATCACATCCTTGCCCCAGATTTTACTGAGGATTTCTTCCCGCTTGAATACTTTGCCCGGCTTGGAGGCCAGTAAGTACAGTAATTCAAACTCCTTTCGAGGCAGGAAAATTTCATTGTTCTCCATGCGCACAATAAACCGCTCCCGATCGATCTGCAAATTGCCCACGCGGATTACGCTATCCGTTTCTTCCTTGAGCTGTCTGCGGAGCAAGGCATTTACCCGGCTTACCAAAAGGCGCGGTTTGATAGGTTTGGTAATGTAATCGTCAGCGCCAACATCGAAGCCGGCAATTTGGGTAAAGTCTTCGTTTCTGGCTGTCAAAAAAGCGATAAGGGTATTTTTGAATTCGGGCAGCGCCCGCAGTTCACGGCACGTTTCGATGCCGTCCATTTCCGGCATCATGATATCCAGAAGGATCAAATCGGGTGATTCCAGCTTGGCCTTTTCGATCGCCTCCTGGCCGTTTTCAGCCAGCACTACCTGGTAGCCTTCCTTCTGTAAGTTGTAGTCCACGAATTCGAGAATATCGGGCTCGTCATCTACGACCAGGATGGTGAATTTTGATTTGCCAGCCATACCGTTCCAGTTTTTTGCAAAGGTAGCGGGCCTTACGTTAAGCTTTCGTTACGCTTGGCTTAGCAAGGTGTTAATATACAGGTAATTTTACCAAACGGTCAACCGCTGATTTTTATCAACTGTCTAGATTCGAAAAACTGGTATTTTTCCCGTAAATCAAAGTAACCCTATGAAATCAATAAAACGCCTAATGGTTGCCCTGGACCTTTCCGACATGGACCGGACCCTGGTGCAATATGCCTTTTTCCTGGCTGAGACCATTGACCTGAAGCACCTCGACTTTGTGACAGTGGATGAGCAGATGGATGAGAGCGATCAGCAAATATTGGCTGAACTCAATCTACAAGTAAGCCCGGAAGTCAACTTCAAAGACTGGGTAGATGAGCTCACAAAGGAGCATGCTAAGCCGGATCATGTTGACGTGGGGTGTCATTTGCTCACCGGCTCGCCTCTGCATGAATTACTCCGATATGCGCGGGATGAGTCGGTGGATATGATATTGGTGGGGGCGAAGCAGCACCAGGATGGTACCGGCATATTGTCGAGTCGATTGGTGCGAAAGGCCCCTTGCTCGGTAATGTATGTGCCGGAAAATCCACCCACGGCCATCAAACGAATCCTTATCCCTACAGACTACTCGGAGTACTCCAGGATGGCTTTTGATGAAGTGAAGCTCTTTAAAGACGATTTTCCCGATGTTGAAGTGGTGGCCCAACACGTTTATCGTGTGCCTTTGGGCTTTTACAAAACGGGCAAAAGCTATGAGGAGTTTGCACAGATTATGGAAGAGAACAGCAAAAAGCTGTTTGACCAATTTGTTGAGGAGAACGACCTGGCCGACATGGACCTGAAGCCGCAATTTGTATTGGACGATGACAAGAATCCGGCTGACAAGATCGTAGCGCAGGCAGAGGCAGAGAAGGTGGATTTGATGATCATCAGTGCCAAAGGACACACGAGGGCTTCATCAATCTTGTTGGGTAGTACAACAGAGAAGGTCTTGCGTTTGGACAAGCGCATTCCCGTGATGATTTTGAAGAAAAAAGGAGAGACCCTTAATCTGCTTGATATTTTGTTGAAAATTTAGGAGGCGTCATGAAAAAGATTCTAGTGGCCTTTGATGGTTCGTACTACTCCGAATCTGCACTCCAGTTTGCCATTGGGCTGGCCAGGCGTGAGGAAGCACAAATTACCGGGGTATTCCTCGAAGATGTAACGGCTTATCACCAGTTTAGCCCCATATTCGAAGCCCCGGACGCGGTGGGCTTGGCAGAGGATGTAATCCGGGACTTGAAGAACGAGGTGCGGGAAAACCTATCCGTGACCGTCAATCGGTTTAAAAAAACCTGTGACCAGGCCGGTATTCCTTACCTCATAGAGATGGAAGAGGGAATCCCTTCTTTAGAGCTGTTGGAGGAAACGCAATTTGCAGACTTATGTGTAGTAGGTTCAGTAACCTATTTCAGTAACCTCAGCTTTGCCAATGAATCGCGTCTGCTATCTGATTTATTGGGTAAGGCGCACTGTCCGATTCTTGTGGTACCCGAACAAGCGGAAGAGCTAAAACATGTAATCCTCACTTACGATGGCTCGGCCTCCTCAGTGTATGCCATAAAACGCTATGTGCAGCTCTTTGCCCGGACCCATTGCCAGCTTCCATCCACCTTGTTGACAGTAGTAAGACACGAAGGCGATAAACTACCCCAGGAAGAGGCTTTGGTGGACTACTTGCGGTTGTATTGTGACACCTTGCAGCAACAAACCCTGGTCGGTAAGCCCAGCGAACAAATACTGTATATGGCCAAAACCACTCCGGGTAGTATGGTGGTCATGGGGGGGTATGGGCGAAATGCCTTTAGCCAGTTGCTGAAAAGTTCTGTGGGTAAGAAAGTAGTTAATGCCCGAACGGTACCGGTATTGGTAGCGCATGAGTAATAGTATGGAGTCCATCCAACAAAAAGAAGATAAGCTGCATGGCAATGGCCTGGGGCAACTCAAGGTGTACCTCAGTGAGTTTGTCTATGGCGGTATTGATGGTAGTGTGACCACCTTTGCGGTGGTGGCAGGTGCTACGGGGGCCAATTTATCGGTAAACACCGTCCTTATCTTGGGTTTTGCCAACTTGATTGCCGATGGGCTATCCATGTCGATAGGCAATTATCTATCAGTCAAGTCAGAGATACAGGAGTTTTATCGACACAAGAATATCGAGTACTGGGAGGTGGACAACCTGCCGGAAAAAGAGAAGGAAGAGATACGGGATATCTACCGTGCCAAAGGGTTTACAGGAGAGCTGTTGGAGCAGGTGGTAGAGACAATAACGGCTAACCGGGAGCGCTGGGTGGATGTGATGATGAAAGAAGAGCTGGAAATGGCTTTGCCGGCAGAATCACCGGTAAAGAAAGCCGCTGCAACCTTCATCTCCTTCTTTCTGGTAGGCCTGATACCCTTGCTTACCTACGTATGGCATGCGCTTCATCCCATTGTAGAAAGCAGCTTGTTTACCGTATCTTGTATATTGACCTCAGTGGCCTTTATCCTGATCGGTTGGCTGAAGAGTTACATCACCGAAACCAGTCGCTGGCGGAGTATGGTAGAGACCTTGCTTTTAGGTGGCGTAGCGGCCATCACCGCCTACTTTGTCGGTGATATCTTAGAGTCTTTATTAACCTAAATCCTGCCTTATGAAACGTATTGTAGTAGCTACCGATTTCTCCTCCATTGCGGATCAGGCATTTCTCTACAGCGCTCACCTGGCGGCCCACTTTGGCGCTGAACTCCACGTGGCGCATGTGGTATCTCCCAGCCCTTTCCTGGCACACTCACCAGGAGACCTGATAGATCAAACCCTGAAGGAAATGACCCGGGAAGTGGAGCTACATATGACTGAAATGCAGCAACAATTACCCCAATCCATAAAGGGAAAGGTTGACTTGGTGTATGAAGTGCGCGAAGGGCTTGTCATAGACCAATTACGCGACATTGCGGATGATGTAGAGGCGGATCTGATGGTAATGGGTACGCATGGTAAGACCGGCTGGCGAGAAGTATTGATGGGTACCCATGCCGCAGCGATGGTAGGGCGGTTGGACATTCCCTTGCTACTTGTCCCGCCAAAGACTGACTACAATGGTATGCGGCACATCGTGTACGCTATCGACTATCATGACGTACCAGACCGGGAACTGCAGCAATTGCAGGTTTGGACCCGTTCCTTCTCTTCCCGGCTCTCGCTTTTGCATGTAGATCAAGAGGAAGGAGAGGTAGATGAGGACCAATTGTTTAGCCTGCGCAACACGGTAGCGGCACTGGATGGGGTTGATGATGTAAAGTATGCCTTTATTGAAGGTGACGATGCTTTACTGTCCATCAACGATTGGGTAGAAAGTCATCAGGCAGACCTGCTGGTAGTGAAGCATCGCAATCAAAATTTCTTTCAGCAGTTGGTCCGGAAGAGCTTGTCGCGCCAAATGACCCGGTACACCAGTATTCCCATGATGGTTTTTAGCCAGTGAGAACGAAAAAGCATTGAAAATCAATAGGTTTACCGAGTGCTTAACACAAACTTAAAGTACGGGTAAAGGGCCAGTAATATCTCATATCCACCTTTGCAGGCGAATTGATTCACTCACACAAATCGCAAATCGATATGAGAAGACTTGTACTACTGAGCTTAGCTATGATTGGGTTCGTAGCGGCCAAAGCGCAAACTGTAGTCACCATCACAGATGCTGACCTGCAGCCTAACCAAACTTACAACTGGACAAAAGACAACATCTACTTGTTGGATGGTTTCGTATTCGTAGACTCAGGAGCTACCTTGAATATCGAAGCAGGTACAGTAATCCAGGCCAAGGAAACACCAACTACTGGTGACAATGCTTCTGCTTTGATTGTGGCCTCTACGGCACAGATCTTTGCAACCGGTACGGCTGACGAGCCAATCATCTTCACCTCTGAGTTGGATGATGTAAACAACCCTTCCGATCTGGACGAGACCGATCGTGGTTTGTGGGGTGGCCTTATCCTATTGGGCCCTGGTACCATTGGTAATACGACACCAACCACCGGTATTGAGGGTATCCCGGTATCGGAAACACGTGCTATCTATGGTGGCAATGATGACGACAACAACGTTGGTACATTGCAGTACGTTTCTATCCGTCACGGTGGTGCCGCTTTGTCACCTGGTGATGAAATCAACGGTTTGACCTTGGGGGGTGTTGGTTCGCAAACTACTTTGGAGCACATTGAAGTGTTTGCCAACTCTGACGATGGTGTTGAGTTCTTTGGTGGTAAGCCAGAGCTGAAATGGGCCATTACGGCCTTCTGTGGTGACGATGCTTTCGACTGGGATACAGGATTCCAGGGTAAGGGTCAATTCTGGCTCGTTGTGCAAGCTACCGATGCCGCTGACAACGGTGCTGAGCAAGATGGTGCCAAGCCGGATGATAACCCTCGCTTTGCTGCACCTACCATTTACAATGCTACCTATATTGGTGGAGGCGCCAATACCCCGGTTCAGGGTGACTTTGCCAACACCAACGCTTTGTACTTCCGCGATGGAACAGGCGGATACTACGGCAATTCAATCTTCACCGACTTTGCCCAAAAGGCCATCGAAGTGGAAGATTTAGAAGCTTCAAAAGGTGTCGATTCCCGTCAGCGCATGGAGAATGGTGAGTTGTCGTTGGAAAACAACCTATGGTTTGGTTTTGGCAACTTCACTGCTTTAAATGCTGATCCGGCTACAGGTATCATTCGTTTCACACCAGGTGGCGAGGATACTACTTGTCAGTTTTTGATCGACCACTTGGCCAACAATGGTAACCAATTGGTAGACCCTCAATTACGCGGTATCTCTCGTACTGCCGGCAGCAAAGGGTTGGACCCTCGTCCGCAAGCAGCAGAAGCCACTACCGGATTGGCAGCCTACCCTACAGGGGATGATTTCTTCACTGCTACAGGCTACAAAGGAGCATTCAACCCGGCCTTCTCTACGACCTGGGCACACGGTTGGACAGCATTAGATGAGTACGGTTACCTGGCAGAGCCAACAGGCATCAATGCTTTGACTGAAGCAGGATTCGTATTGAACCAAAACCAGCCCAACCCGGCAGATGCTGCCACCATCATCACTTTCGAATTGCCAGAAACAGCTGACATCAACGTATACGTAACCGATATTACCGGTCGTATCGTGAAGGAGGTAGTTAACGGTACCTTCAATGCAGGTACACACAATGCTACCATCAACACAGCTGACCTGCAAGCAGGCGTTTACTTCTACACTTTAGCAGTAGGTAATAGCCAAATCACGAAGAAGATGATTGTTCAGTAACACTTATTCACCTTCATCATACATAGGGCGTAGTCTTCGGGCTACGCCTTTTTTATGCATGACAGTCAGCGACTTGATAATCGCCTTAACAATTACATAACACTAGCACAAAGTTTTCATAAATCCCGCACCACCAGCAGGGTAGGGCATAAAAGTAACTTTGCTCAAAATTTGAAACCATGAATAAGGCTATTGGTTGTACGCTCCTCTTCATGGCATTAACACTTTGGGTGCAAGCCCAAACCGGTACCATTCGCGGTACCATCACGGATAAAGAAACCGGTGAAACCTTAATCGGTGTTAATGTCTACATTCAGGATCCCTTTATTGGAACCATCACTGATCTCAACGGAGCTTTCACCCTGGAAAACGTTCCTGCAGGTGTACATACGGTTGTCGTTTCCTATGTATCCTACACTACACAGAATATAGAAGGGGTCAATGTACAGGCTGATAATGTTACGGTCCTGGATGTGCCCATGGCAGGCGAGTCCTTTGGACTGGAGGAAGTGGTGGTGCAAGCCAAAATAATGGACAATACCGAGAATGCTATTCTGGCTATGCAGAAGAAGTCACTTTCAGTGCAGGATGGCATTTCCAGCCAGGAGCTCAGTAAGATTGGCGCGGGCGATGCTGCCGAATCAGTGAAGTATATTACCGGTGTATCCATTGTAGATGGCAAGTACATCAATGTTCGTGGCCTGGGTGACCGCTACTCCGGGGCACAGTTGAATGGTGTTACCCTGGCCAGTACAGATCCCAATTCAAACAGTGCACAGTTGGACATCATACCGGCTAACCTGTTGGATAATATCATTACCTCTAAGACCTTCACTCCCGACCAACCGGGTGACTTTACCGGGGGTAATGTGAATATGAAGACCAAATCCTTCCCGGAGCAGTTTACCATGCAAGTATCTACCTCCTTGAGCTATAATGATGTAGTTACCGGGAATAGTGACTTTCTGACGCACGAGGGCGGTGACCTGGAGTGGTTGGGCTACGATGACGGTAGCAGAGCCATGCCGGCTGTATTGCAACCGGAAGAAACGCGCGACCTGTTGACACAAGGCTTTTACATCCGGGCGCGTGGCAACCAGGAGTTGGCCAATCTATTAGATGCAACTGCCAATTCGGTAAGTCCGCACATGGCACCTGTAAATGGAGCCGCCAGGCCCAATCACGGGGTGTCGGTATCATTTGGGAATCAGTACAAGGTGGCCGGTAAACCATTCGGTTTATTGATGGGGGCCAGTTACAAGCGTAATTATGGGGGGTATTTCAACGGGACCTTTGCCAACTGGGACCTGACCGGTGCTGCTGCAGAGGAAATGTTCAATTATTTCCGTTTTAACGACAACCGCAATACCGACAACCCATCCATCAGTGCTTTGGCTAACTTATCGTATCGGTTAGCGCCCAAGCACGAGATTGGGGTAAATTTCATTTACAATCATGATGCGGTCAAGGCCTCTCAGTTTATGGAAGGTCCTTATCCGGGTATTATATCGGCTACCAACAATGCATTCCAAACCCGCGCCCTGCACTTCAAAGAAAGAGGAATGCGTACGGTGCAGGTGAGGGGTAAGCACGTATTTGAAAGCTTGCGCAAGGCTGAGTTCGAATGGATCGGTGGCTATACCCGCTCTTTCCAGAATGAACCGGACCTGCGCTTATTTGCCAACGAGTATGATGGCGCTAATGATGATTATTTTGTTCGCGTATCCGAGTATGATCGCCCTTCGCACTTCTTCCGCGACCTGCAGGATGATAGCTACGAATTCAAAGCTGATGTGACCATTCCATTGGGCTACGATGGTAAGCTTGGCAAGGTGAAATTAGGCGGCAACTACAAGCAGAAGGACCGGATGTCAAACGAAGACCGTTTCCGGTACAATTGGGTGGTCAACAATGCCAATGAAAGCTTATATACCCCCTATGAGGGCGATGCTTTAGCCTTTTTTGGTCCCGATAATACCGGAATTATTGGCTTTGACTCTACGCGTAATCGCTACCTCTTTGGTAATTACCTGATCGATGAATCGTTGGATGACAACGACTACACCGGTACGGAAAGGATTACAGCCGGGTATGGTATGTTGGTATACCAATTGTCAGAGGACCTGAAGTTTATTGGAGGGCTGCGCGGAGAAGGAACCTTCATGCAGGCCCAAAGTGCCGATACAACCCTGGAGGCCGGTGAGATCAACCGGATTGACCTTTTGCCTTCCGTTAACCTGATCTACTCGCTGACGAATAATATGAATATTCGCCTGGCCGGTAGTCGAACCATCGCACGCCCTACCATGCGGGAAATGTCTCCTTTCAGTACCTATGATTTTATTGGTGGTGCTTTGGTGTCGGGTAATCCCAACCTCGACCGCAGCTTGATCTACAATGTAGACTTGCGCTGGGAATGGTTTGTGCGTCCGGGAGAGATTGTCGCTATCAGTGGTTTTTACAAGAACTTTCAGGATCCCATTGTCCGCTTGTTTATTCCTCGTGCGGCCAACCAGGAGATTACTTGGGTAAATACCAACGATGCTACGGTTTATGGAATAGAGCTGGATTTCCGTAAAGACCTGGACTTTATTTCACAGCGTCTGGCCAATTTCCGCTTTGGCATCAACTTTACCTACACTTACTCTGAAGTAGCGCTCGATCCCGAAGAGTACGAGACACTGGTGCGCATCAATCCTGAGATCCAGCCGACTCGCCCCTTCAACGGCCAGTCGCCCTACTTGCTGAATACCATGTTGAACTACAAAGCGGATTCGCTTGGACTGGAAATGAACCTGAACCTGAATGTGTTCGGCCCAAGGCTGACGGAGATCGGGTTCAATGGGGTGCCAGACATCTACGAGCAGCCTCGTCCAATGCTGAATTTCAACCTGATGAAGGACATTGGCGATCGCTTCCAGGTCAAGCTCGGTGTCAGCAACATCCTAAATGCAGAATTCAAGAAAACACAGACGTATAACAACCAGGAGTACATTACCCAACTCTATCAAATTGGGCGCACCTACTCCTTTGGCTTGTCCTATACGATTCGATAGATGCAACCAATAGTCTGAAAGAGGGGAGTCGAGTAATTGACTTCCCTTTTTCTTTGCACAACTGTTAACTTCACAGCCACCCAAAATCGTGCTAGCATGAATGTGATTCTGGATATTCTGGTGATCGTGGGCGCACTTGGCATCTTCATTTACGGGATGAAGATGATGAGTGAGGGTATCCAGAAAGTGGCCGGTAAGCGGCTGCGCAAGCTGCTCAGCGGCATGACCCGTAACCGTTTGACTGGTATTATCACCGGTTTTTTTACCACCTCAGTGGTGCAGTCATCCAGCGCTACTACGGTAATGGTTGTAGGTTTTGTGAATGCCGGCCTACTGACCTTGGTGCAAGCCTCCGGGGTGATTATGGGCGCGAATATTGGCACCACCATCACCGGTTGGATTGTCTCCGTACTTGGCTTCAAGGCCAACATAGAAGTCTTTGCCCTCATCGTAGTGGCGGTGAGTTTTCCTATGCTTTTTTCTAAAAAGGACAACCTGAAAAACCTGGCCGAATTCATGATCGGTTTTGGTATTCTTTTTATCGGCTTGAGTATTCTGAAGGATTCTGTGCCCGACCTGCGGCAAAACCCGGAGGCTCTCGAGTTTCTGAATCAGTTCACCGGCTATGGCTACGGTTCCGTTTTGATCTTTATTGCCGTGGGCACGCTGCTCACAATCGTGGTGCAGTCCTCCAGTGCTACGATGGCCATTACACTGGTATTGATTGCAGAGGGGTGGATCAACTTTGAAACGGGGACGGCTATGGTGCTCGGTGAAAATATCGGCACCACTATTACGGCCAACCTGGCCGCATTGGTCGGTAATATTCATGCTAAACGGGCCGCCCGTTTTCACAGTGTGTTCAACTTGTTAGGGGTTATCTGGGTGTTGATCATATTTTTCCCTTTTCTCGATTTTGTCGATTGGCTGAATCAGCGCCTTTTTCACGATGCATCGATTTACACAGTAGTGCAAGACCCTGAAAATCTAAGTGCCAATAACACCGTATTGACGGATGGGCTGGCACTGTTCCATACCACCTTCAATATTATCAATACGTTTTTGCTGTTCTTCGTAGCACCGTACCTGGTGCGATTGATCGTGAAGTTGGTGCCCTCCAAGGGGAGCGATGATGAAGGATTTAAGCTCACTCATATCAGCTCCGGCTTGATGTCAACGCCTGAGTTGTCTATTCAGGAAGCACTTAAGGAGCTGCAACAATTCGGTCGACTGATTGAGAAGATGTGTGCCAATGTGATGGTGATGATGTTTAAGACGCCACGCAATCGCGATAAGTTGTACATGAAGATTCGTGACCGGGAAGACATCACCGACCGGTTGCAAAATGAGATCACCACTTACATGGCCAAACTGGGGCAATACCGGTTGAGTGAAGACAGTGCCGGTAAGGTGAAGGGTATGATTCGGATGGCCAATGACCTGGAGCGAATGGGGGATATTTTTTACAAGCTGGCCATCAATAAGCGCAAACAAGAGGAGCAAAAGAAATTGATGCCGGAGAGTATTGCCACTGAGCTGGACCTGTACTTTGATCAGATCTATCGAGCCATTAAGCAGATGAACAAAAATATGCTGGCTCCGGCAGGTGAAATAGATATGGAACAAGCGTACGAAAACGAGCGTGAGATTAATGAAACCCGCGACCACCTGAAGCAAGTAGTGTACGAGCGAATCGAGTCGGGCCAATATGGCGTGGAGGAAGGGATCCTGTACCTCGACTTCGTAAACAGCGCTGAAAAGTTGGGCGATCACATAATCAATGTCAACCAAGCTTTAAGCGGTATCAAGTAAGGGTAGCTGGTATTTTAATACCTTTATGGGGCAGACCGCAAAACCTCTCATCACATGAAGGGAATCATCTTAGCCGGAGGATCCGGTACCAGGCTGTACCCCATTACGTACGCCATCTCCAAGCAGATTATGCCCATATATGACAAGCCGATGATTTACTATCCCTTGTCAACCCTTATGAAGGCGGGCATCAGTGACATTCTCATTATTTCTACCCCTAAAGACTTGCCTACTTTCCAAAATCTCCTAAAAGATGGGAGCCAATTTGGGTGCTCCTTCCAATATGCAGAGCAGCCGGAGCCAAAGGGCCTGGCGCAGGCATTTACCATCGGGGCTGACTTTATTGGACAAGAGAAGGTGGCGTTGATCCTTGGCGACAACATCTTTTATGGTACCGGTCTGGGTGATATTCTGCGCAGCCACGTAGACCCGGAAGGCGGTGTCATCTTCGCTTATCACGTCTCCGATCCGGAGCGGTATGGGGTGGTAGAATTTGACAACCGTCAGATGGCCATATCCATCGAGGAGAAACCGGCCAAGCCCAAGTCCAATTATGCCGTACCCGGATTGTACTTCTACGACAACCAAGTGGTGGATATCGCCCGCAACCTGCAACCCAGCCAACGGGGTGAGTTGGAGATTACCGATATCAACAAAGAATACCTGAAGCGAAAGCAACTGCAGGTAGCCATTCTCGACCGGGGCACAGCCTGGTTGGATACAGGTACCTTTGAATCCTTAATGCAAGCCTCACAATTTGTTCACACCATTGAAGCCCGTCAGGGGTTAAAGATTGGGTGCATCGAAGAGGAAGCCTACCGAAGTGGCTTTATCAATGATGCTCAATTGGAAGCCTTGGCCAAGCCGCTTATGAAAAGCGGGTATGGCGAGTACCTGATGGATTTGATCGAACATCGATAGTATGCGTAAGATTCTTATCACCGGTGGGGCCGGTTTCATTGGAAGTGCCTTGGCCGACAAATTGATTGCCGATCCGGACAATTATGTGGTTGTGGTGGACAATTACCTGACCGGCAAAACCACTAACCTGGATCGATTCAAAGGCGTCAATGCCAAGTTTATCAAGTGTGATGTCAACAGTTTCCGCGATATCTCACAAGTGATGATCGCCTATTCCTTTGATTATGTCTTTCATTATGCAGCCGTAGTGGGCGTACAGCGGACCCTACGTAATCCGGTGATGGTATTGCAAGACATTGATGGCATCAAGAACATTCTCGAACTTTCAAAGAATACAGGCGTCAGGCGAGTTTTCTTCTCCTCCAGCTCAGAAGTGTATGGAGAGCCGGTGGAATTGCCCCAAAACGAAACCACCACACCACTCAATAGTCGCCTGCCCTATGCTGTGGTCAAGAATGTTGGGGAATCCTTTTGTCGTTCCTTTCAGCAGGAGTTTGGATTGAACTTTACCATATTCCGCTTTTTCAATACCTACGGACCGCGGCAAAGCACCGATTTTGTCATGTCGCGCTTCATTCGTTCGGCCCTGGCCAATAAGCCCATCACCATCTATGGGGATGGCAGCCAAACGCGTACCTTCTGCTATATAGACGATAACATTGATGCAACCACCAACGCTTTTTATAAAGAGCGCTTTGTCAATGATGTAGTGAATATTGGCAACGACATCGAAGTGTCCATCAAAGAGTTGGCCGAGCAGGTGATTGCCCTTACCAATTCCCAATCGAAAATTCGTTTTGTATCTGCATTGAAGGAGGGCGATATGAGACGCAGAATGCCCGACATCAGTAAAATGCACTCGTTGCTGGATAGACCGCTGTTACCGTTGGAGAAAGGTATCATGCGGGTGATCCAGGAGGGGAATTTTGTGCAGTAAGCTGCTGTAACAAGGCGCCTTCCCGTAGGCCATATTTCGAGATGACCAGCGCTGTGGCACCAAGTTGTTCCATTACCCAGCGCGCCTGAAAAGCCGCCATTAAGAAATATTCAGCTCGTGCGGGCTTCAGTCCCGGCCAATCCAGCCGCTGTTGCAAGGTGCTATGCATGATAGGATCCAGCACTTCGCGTACGGTGGTGGCCTTCAGCCGGATACCCGGTTGGTCCCCACAGAGCGCATAGAATGATTTGCCGGGGTGTTGCAATTCAGGAATAGTCTCAAACGAACCAGAAGTACCTACCATCAGCGGTTGGCCGTCCTTTTTTATATCCGCTAGTGTTTCATCCAACTGTTCCCCCAACCACTTAGCTGCCAGCTCTGCTTTTTGCGCATCTAGGGTATCAAAGGCGTCAAAGCGTGTGGCCATCACTGCTGCACCAATGGGGAAGCTACGCGCCCACTGAATGATGCCATTCTTGCACCAGGTCAGCTCTGTGCTGCCGCCTCCGATGTCCATGAGTAGGAAATGCTGCTCATCCGGCAGGCCCAATTGCACCGCTTCGCAAGTCCAACGCGCCTCTTCTTCGCCTGAAATGATTTGAATAGGGACCTCCAACAGTTCCGATAATTCTTGCTGTAGCGCCTGCCCTTCCTCCAGGGTGCGGAAAGCCTCAGTGCCTACAGCTACTATCGTATCGGGATTATAGGCATCGATTTGATGAATAAACCGCTTCAGCGCCTCAACGGCTCGCCTGCGCATGGTGGGGACTACTTTGGTAGCAGATTCCCTGGTCATCTTCACGAAGACTTCATCCTGCTCTACAAAAATGAGATTAGGGCCCGGTTCTACAATATAAAGGCCAAGTTGAAAAGTGTTTGTCCCTAAGTCCAGTACCGCTGCTTTCATACCACAAGGTTACAATGGAATTGACAAATTATCGGTAGCATTGTTAGACGAAAAAAAGCATTATGCGGAATTGGATAGTACTTTTCTTTTGCACAACAGCCCTATGCATACAAGCGCAAGTGCCTCGTAGTGAACTGCGCACCTTCAACGAGCAGCGAATCCAACTGACCGAGAAAGGCATGCAGGCACTCGGGTATTGGTCGATTGGGAATATTGCCACGGGGCTGTTCCTTCGTGGGCAAACCGATGGACAAGCCCGGGCTTTTCATACGATGAATGCCGGTTGGAATCTGGTTAACCTGGGTATTGCTACAGCCGGGTACCTGGGGTTGCGCAAACAACGGCCCGGTCGTTTCGACTTACAGGAAACCATACGCGAGCAGTACAACATGCAAAAAATCCTGCTCTTCAATGCCGGCCTTGACCTTGGCTATATGGCGGGTGGATTGTACTTGCGAGAGCGGGCCATGGCAACCGATAACCCTGACCGGATGCGGGGGTGGGGCAATAGCATCATTTTGCAAGGCGGCTTTTTGTTTGTGTACGATTGTGTGATGGCCTACCTGCATAGCCGCAGAAACAAAAAACTGGATGCCTTGATGGATGGTGTAGACCTTACTGCCGGTGTTGGAGGCGTAGGGCTACGGTACACATTCTAAAAAAAGCAAAGCCCTGACGTAAACGCCAGGGCTTTGCCAAAACTGGATAACTGAATTATTATCGCTGCACTGTCAGGTTGAGTGTAGTTGTGCCTGACTTCGTAGTCAGAATCACTTTGTACACACCTGAAGCCCAACGGCTGGTATTCAAGTTGGTGTAGTGCGATCCGGCTGATAAAGTGCCCAGGTTTTCACCGGCCACCATTCTGCCTTGGATATCCACTACCATGTACCCTACTTCCTGTCCTTCGTCCATCGTGAACTCTAAACGAGCCCCATTGGTAGCAGGATTCGGGTACAAGCCGCTTGCAGTTATTGGATTAGCTTCAATACCTGTGGTTACCGGTAGTGGCACCAGTGCACCACCATTTGGCAAGGAAGCGTACAATCCGAAGTCAGGGCCATCGCTGTTTGTGGCCGGGTTCAAGAAACCGGAAGCCAATACGGTGATAGCCGCATCTTGCAGACCCAGTGCTTGCAGTGGAGCATCAAATACCGCCACTGTAGTGCTACCGGTCTGATCTTGCACAGCCAGTCTGTAGTAGTCCGTTGGCAGCTCCAGGTAACCCTGGAAGTCACCGTAAGACAGGTTATCTACTACCGTACCGGCACCTTGTCCGATCTCAGCTACATCCACTGTAGGTGCATCAGTTGCACCGTGGAATACCAGTACATCTGTCTCGCCACTGTTGTTAGCCGATTGACGTGCCTGGTTGAATACGTAAAGATCGAATGGCTCAGCCGGCAGGTAGCCGCTTGGGCTAACAATACCGTTAGCTACGATTTGTAGCACACCACCA
>CAJXXO010000003.1 GCA_913062655.1 uncultured Bacteroidota bacterium
CTGGTGAAGTTGGCCGATGAAAGTGGGATCAATACAGCCGGCTCAGCCATTGGGCATGACATATCTGCCGTACTGAACGAAGAGAATACCGATAAGATCACCTTGAATGAATTTTACGAGGCGGCACTGGACGACTACACCCGTGGAGAAGTGCGGTATCCGCTGAATAACATGGAGCCGGGTACCCACAAGGTGCGTGTCAAGGCCTGGGATGTACACAATAATTCCGGTGAAGGATATACTGAGTTTGTGGTGGCGGAATCTGCTGAATTGGCCCTGAGCCATGTGCTCAACTATCCCAATCCCTTTACCACCCACACCGCTTTCTGGTTTGAACACAATCGCCCGGGTGAACCGTTGTTGGTTACCGTACAGATATTCACCGTTTCGGGCAAGGTGGTGAAAACCATTCAGCAGCAGGTAACTACGGAAGGATACCGGGTAGACAATATCCATTGGGATGGTCTGGACGAGTTTGGTGATGAGATTGGTAAGGGGGTATATGTCTATAAAGTGACGGTAACCGCCCCGGATGGTGAGCAGGCGGAAGAATACGAAAAGCTGGTACTCCTACGCTAGGGGTTGAATTATATGAGCTGAATTCCTACTTTTGCTGGAGCTTGTAAAAAGAATGCCTATACCACACATCTACACGAAATAGGTACACCAATCAGATGACGCAACATTTTGTTCGCCCCTGCGTTCAGGGTGGGAACGACTCGAATACACTTGGTCGTTTCAAATCGGTTGGTATTTTTGTTACATACAAGCACCACACGCACACCATGAGAAGTTTTTGCACGCTATTGCTATTGCTCGTCATCGTAGCCCTGGGTATGGGGCCACAACCTGTACAGGCACAGTCTGGTACAACAGGCGATGACATTTTGAATACTGTTACCACGGCAGTTCCTTTTTTACGTGTTGCCCCTGATGCACGTGCAGGAGGTATGGCAGACGTGGGCATCAGTGTTTCCCCCGATCCAAATGGTTGGTTTCACAATCCTGCAAAGATGGCTTTTGCAGAAAGAGACCTGGGTTTCTCCGTTACCTACACACCTTGGTTGCGCCAATTGGTGAATGACATCTACCTGGCTAGCGTGTATGGATTTAAGCGGATTGACGAGATGCAAGCCGTAGGGGGTAGCTTGCGCTACTTCTCTTTGGGTAATATCACTTTTACCAATCAATCCGGTCAATTTATTGGCGACTTCCGACCGAATGAATTTGCCATTGATGCCGGTTATTCCCGAAAGCTATCCGACTACTTTTCCGCAGGTACTATGCTACGGTTTATCTATTCCAACCTAGCCACGGGACAGCAAGTGAATGGGGTCGATGTACGTCCTGGTACCTCCGTAGCGGCAGATATTGCTTTTTTCTATCAGAATCCAGATATCGAATTGGGTGATATGGATGCGACCCTGGCTTGGGGGGTAAATGTCTCCAACCTTGGCGCAAAAATCACCTACACGGCAGATGCACAGAACCGTGACTTTCTGCCATCCAACCTTGGCGTAGGCGCCTCTCTCAACATGGAGTTGGACCAGTACAACCAATTCCTGATTAGCGTGGATTTCAATAAACTGTTGGCACCTACACCGGATACTACTGCCAATCAGGCCTGGAAGGAACAATCCGTACCCGCTGCAATTTTGGGGTCTTTTAATGATGCCCCGGGTGGATTCTCAGAAGAAATTCGTGAGATTATATGGCAGATAGGGGCAGAATATTGGTACGACAACCAATTTGCAGTACGAGCCGGCTACTTCTTTGAAGCCGATACCAAGGGCGGCCGGAATTTCTTTACGGTAGGCTTAGGGTTGAAGTACAATGTCTTCGGGCTGAACTTTTCCTACCTCATACCTACCACCAATCAGCGCAATCCGCTGGATAATACCCTACGATTCAGCTTGAATTTCGACTTTGACGCCCTTACAGGCGGGCAGAAGTAAAGCCCATGAAAAAGATTCGTGTAGGCTTCGGGTATGATGTCCATAAGCTCGAGGAGGGGTATCCCTTCTATCTGGGGGGCATTGAGTTGGAAGCGGCTAAAGGTGCGGTGGGGCATTCGGATGCGGATGTGCTCATCCATGCTATTTGTGATGCTTTGCTAGGTGCGGCCAACTTGCGGGATATTGGCTACCAGTTTCCCGATACCGATCCGCAATACAAAGGAATCGACTCGAAAAAATTATTGAAAGAGGTAGTACAGCTATTGTATGCCAAAGGCTACAAGGTGGGCAATATTGATGCTACTGTTGCCTTGGAAGCTCCAAAAGTCAATCCACATATTGCCACCATGCAAAAGGTGCTGGCGCCTATCCTGCAAGTGGATGAAGACGATGTGTCGCTTAAGGCGACTACCAGTGAAAAGTTGGGCTTTGTGGGCCGCTCAGAGGGGGTAGCAGCCTATGCAGTAGCTCTGATTCAGGAACTATGAGTGAAGGAGCGTGTGAAGTGGGTTGCCCTGGGTCTTGACCTGGCTGTTGAAGCGGCACAGGGCAAAGAGATGGTGGCTGCGACCATAGGTGGCAAAAAGCTTGTACTAGCCCAACACAAAGGACAATGGCATGCCTTTCAAAAAAGCTGCCCACATGCCGGGGGCGATCTCTACACTGGCTGGATCAACGATGAAGGTTGTGTGGTTTGTCCGTTACATCGATACACATTCGACATTCGTTCCGGTAAAAACACCAGTGGAGAGGGATTTCATTTAGCTACCTATCCGGTGAAGGAGGAGCGGGGGCTCTGGTGGATCGGCTTTCCCAAGCGCAGGTGGTTCAAGTGGTTCTAATTCGCTAATTTCCGATATGGCGCATACCTTGGGAGCGTTAGCGGAGGTGTTGGACTGTTCCATAGATGAGCAGTGGAAAGCCGCACCTATTGCCCATCTGGCATTTGACTCCAGACGTTTGCTTTATCCCCGGCAAACCCTTTTTGTCGCCCTTACTTCTGGTCAGAATGATGGCCATCGCTACATCTCGCAAGCCTATCAGGCGGGGGTGCGTGTTTTTCTTGTGCAGAAAGAAGCAGCACTGCCTTTGCTGGAGCATGTCTGCTGGCTGCCCGTACCTGACACACTGCGGGCCATGCAGGCGTTGGCAACGTATCACCGGGAATTGTTTACCTACCCTGTAGTAGGTATTACTGGCAGTAATGGTAAGACGATTATAAAAGAGTGGTTGCATCAGTTACTCCAGGAAGACTTCTCTGTGGTGCGAACCCCGAAAAGTTATAACTCCCAAATTGGTGTGCCACTTTCAGTTTGGGGAATGGCCGGTCATCACAACCTCGGCCTCTTCGAGGCGGGCATATCCCAACCCGATGAGATGATACATCTGGCCCGGATCATCCAACCTACCTTAGGCATTTTTTCCACCATAGGCCCTGCACACGATGAGGGCTTCAGTAGTCGGGCGGAAAAAATCCGGGAGAAGTTGATTCTTTTCCACGAGGCGGAAGCCTTAGTCTACTGCCTGGACCATACCGCTATTGCTGAAGCCGTGGACGAGCAGTTGCCGCCTAAGGTAAGACGATTAACCTGGGGGCGATCGGCCTCTGCTGCGCTGCGGATGCTGTCTTCAATAGAGCAGGATAACCACACCTCGATTACACTGACGTGGCAGGGTGAGGAGCAGGTGGTGCATATACCCTTTACCGATGCAGCGAGCTGCGAAAATGCGTTGCATTGTATCCGGTTACTGTTGCACCTGGGATACACTTGGGCGCGAATTGAGGAACGATTGCAAGAGCTGCACCACATCCCCATGCGTTTGGAGCTCAAACAGGCCCAGCAGAATAGTCTACTGATTTACGACTGCTACAACTCCGATATTAAGTCGCTGGAGATAGCGCTTGATTTTCTGGAGCGCCACCACTCGGGTCGGCAGCGGGTGGTGATACTGTCCGATATCCAGCAGAGTGGACAACCAGCGGATGAGTTGTACCGGCAACTGGCAGAGCAGCTCCGACATCGTGAGGTAGACCGCCTCATAGGAGTAGGACCGGCTTTGACGATGCATGGTGAACCATTACCCGTAAAAGAGAAACAATTCTTTCCTGATACAACCGCTTTGCTCAAGGCTTTACCGGAGTTGGCTCTACATGACTGCGCCATACTTCTGAAAGGGGCCAGAGCTTTTGCTTTCGAAAGGGTAGGGGAGCGTCTGGAACAACACTTACATGCCACTGTATTTGAGATTAACCTGAATGCCCTGGCGCACAACCTGAAAGTGTATCAGCGACAAATACCGGAAGGAGTAAAGACCATGGCAATGGTGAAAGCCTTCAGCTATGGGGCTGGAAGCTATGAAATTGCAAGTGTACTGGCTTACCACCAGGTAGACTACCTGGCTGTCGCCTATCCGGAGGAAGGTGTGGCCTTGCGCAAGGCGCAGGTCACCCTACCGATTATGGTGATCAACCCCGATAGGAGCAACCTGTCTCAACTATGGGCTTACAACCTGGAGCCCGAGGTGTATAGCCTATCCTTACTTGAGGCCATCCTTGCCGAAAGCCAGGGTCAACCCACACGAATTCACCTGATGCTGGATACAGGCATGCATCGACTGGGCCTGGTAGCGGAGGATATACCAAAGGTGATAGAAGGATTACAGCGCCACCCAGAGGTCGAAGTTGCCACCCTGTTATCTCATTTGGTGGGTAGTGACGATCCCAGGCACGATGCTTTCACTCACCGGCAGGCACAGCTTTTTACGGCCTGGTCCGATCAGATTATGAATGGCCTACCTAACCGGCCCTTGCGTCACCTGCTCAACAGTGGTGGGATCGTTCGATTTCCGCAGTACACGTTTGATATGGTGCGCTTGGGATTGGGATTGTACGGCCTGGATACCACAGAGGGTGTACAAGACCAGCTCGAGCCTATTGGGCGATTAAAAACCGTTGTATCACAGGTGAAGCATATTCCCGCTGGGGACACCATAGGGTACGATCGGGCCACGAAAGTCAAACGGGATGCGGTGCTGGCTACGGTGGCTATCGGTTATGCAGACGGTTATCGCAGGGCCTTCAGCCAGGGGAAAGGCTATATGCTGGTCCATGGGCAACCGGCACCGGTGCTTGGTAATGTGTGCATGGACCTTACCATGTTGGATATCACTGACATCCCCAATGTGAAGGAGGGGGATGAAGTGATCGTATTTGGTCCGGAGCTACCGGTACAGACCTTGGCTCGCCAGGCGCAGACTATTCCCTATGAGATTATTTCCAGTATTGATCAGCGGGTGAAGCGGGTCTATGTAGAGGAGTAGCTTATTGTGCACGAAAGAAATGGAGTTGAAACTCCCCTTTCAGGCCATCTTCGCCTTCACTACTTAGGTAGAGTTCATCTTCGTTTAAGGTCACCACTAACCAGCGGTCAACGCGGTCGAAGATATTGTAGCGGATAATACCCCAGCCCCATTTTTCAAAGAATAGCTTTTCGATTACTACGTAGTGATTGTTGATCTGCTTTTGCACGCGGTATTCCGCGCTCGTAAATACGGTACCATCCTCATCCTGCATATCCACCGGTGCACCATTGCGCGTGATGGAAAGGGCGCCCCCTTCAAACGTGAATTGGGTTATGTTGCCCGGTTCAGCCGGTTGCAATGTCCATGTACCTTCGATTTCACCTTCTACGTCTTGCCAGATGGCGGTGTGACAGCCGGATAGCAAAACGGTGAACAGGGCAAAAAGGGCAATTATCGCTCTCATAGGGTATCTGTTAAACGGCCCGCATCAATGTGCGAAAGGCCACGAATTTATCCTTATATCTTGCAGTATGCTCCTCTTGCAGGGCGGGAGCACGCTCTTTTTGATACTGCATGTAATTTTCAAAACTGTCGCAAAAATACTGAATGGCATACGTAATACCATCTGCTTCATTCAGCTCCATTAAGCGATACATCTTGTGATCAAAAAAATACCCGGTCTCCATCACTGCAGGGATGTGCTTGTCTTTCATCCATGCCATCCAATCGTCATGTATCTCGGGTTCTATTTTAATGGTTACGTTATAAACGATCATGAGTTGCAATTAATTGAGCTTATCGCCCCGCAAGGCCCGAAATCGCTCACGTGCCTCAATGACAAATACACTGTCTTTGTAGTCTAAAATGATGGTCTGGTAGTATTCCATCGCCTTCTCTTTGTCTTCAAAGACCTCCTCGTGCAGTTGGGCTAAAAGGAAATAAGCGTCATCGAGTAGCAGTTTGTCATTGTATTGATCGGTGACTTGGTTGAGGTATTCCAGTGCTTTTTCATAATCCTGCCGTTTGATCATCACTTCTGCTTTCAGGAAGTAAATGTCGTCCAGCAGCAAGTGGCCCGGGTAGGTGGTAATAATGCTGTCGAGGGTCTCCAATGCTGCATCCATCTTGTTTTGAAGCATCAGCAGGTCGGCACGGGCAAATTGCAGCATCGGGGCCATCGTAGTATCGAGGCCCATGTTGCTGGTGATGAACACCGATAAGTCCAGGGCATCATTGGCGATCAGCTCGGACGTGGAGCCCTTTAGCACATCGAGCTGTGTCTGTGCCCATTCAAAGTCACCCCGATAGTAAGCCAGCTTGGCATTTTTAAAGCGGGCCAACTCTCCAAGCGGCTCGTCTTTCAGCGCTTTATCTACCTGGCTGTAGAGTAGGGTCGCTTCCCAAATTTCACCATCAATCAGGTAATAGTCGCCCAGGTCGAGTTTGCATTCGGCCATGAAATTGGTGCTCAAACCACTGGTTTCATAGACCAGGTCTTCCATAATGGTAATAGCCGTATCCAGATGTTGCAGGTAATAGGCTTCCAGCTCTGCTAATTCTTTGAGGGTATAGGCAGATTTGACCTTGTTGTTGCCAAATTCATCTAAAAAGTCCAGGTATCCCTTTTTCAGATCGATTAAGTCTTGTTGCTCGTAGGTGTAAGCGCTCGTAATGCGTTCCTTCTTTACTTCCAACAATCGTTCTTTGGCAAAAAAGTAAAAGTTGGCATCAGGTCCTTTATCCACCAAATATCCCAGTGCCTCGATGGCTGCGTCATACTCCTCCTCTTCCAGGGCTGCCTTGGCCAGGTTGTAGATGCGCATGCCATTTTCGTCCAATCTTCGATCTAGTGCTTTGGCCTGAACGAAAGCGGCTGAAAAATCTTTTCGCTGCATGAAAAGCCAAATTAGCATTTCATTGTAGTGCGTATCGTTAGGATTCTTTTGAATGCGCTCATACAGGAACCGCTGCATCTCTCTGTATACCGCATCCTCTTCCACGTAGTCTTGCAATATGTTCTGTACGTTGGACCGTTGTTGGGGGTTGACATCGATATAATCCAGGTAATTCACCACCATTTGCGTGGCATTGCCTGTCATGCGATACAGGTTGGCCAATTCGTAGTAAAAGGAATACTCCTCTACCAGCTCTTGTCCCTTTTTGTAGGCTTTTACGGCATAGTCGTACTCCCGCAGGTTGTTAAAGGCGTTAGCCACACGAATGACACCGGTGCGGGTGGGCTGCATCATCTCTATGGCGGCCGTATACTGCTCGTAAGCATCTTCTACGTCTCCCTGCTGTAAATACACGTAGCCGAGGTCTATCACATAGGTGGGGTTGTCATCCGCCTTTCGGCTGGCTTTTTTAACCACCTTTTCCAGCGTCTTGTAGTCCTCCAGTTTGATCAGGCTGTTGTAGTAATAGCGATAATAGTATTCCGCCTTAGGATTCTCTTCATACAGCTTTTCAAAAAGGGTGGCGGCTTTATCATACGCACCGTTTCGATAGTATTGAATGGCCAGGTTATGATCGCTGGAGGGCTGGGCCCACAGGGTGAGCGTGGCCATAGCCAGCACAAACGTCAGTATCCATCTCGACATAGCTTCCAAGTTACGTAACAGGGATTAAACGCAAATGGGGTAAAATCATTTCCGGGATAACATAAAAAAAGCCGCATTGGTTAGCAATGCGGCTTGTTCTATCTATTGCATTGAGTTAATTCAGGGTAAATCGCACCGGTAAGTTATAGAATACGGGCACCGCTTTTCCGCGTTGCTTACCCGGTTTCCATTTGGGTAAGGTGCCGATCACACGTATCGCTTCGTCATTCAGTCCTCCGCCTGGACCACGCAGCACTTCTACGTTGGACACAGAACCATCAGCATTTACAACGAACTGGACATACACCGTTCCTTCGATACCATTTTCACGGGCGATAGCCGGATATTGGATGTTCTCACCAATATACTTGTACAAGGCCTGGATACCACCTGGAAACTCCGGCATTTCCTCTACAATACGGAAAGGCGTGGTTGGTGCTTCCGGTTCAGGATCTGGTGGTGGAGGAGGCGGTGGCAAGTCAATGGGCTCATCTTCCGGTTCTTGATCAAACAGGTCGATAGGCTCCTCGATCTCTTCCTTATCCTCTACCACTTCGATTTCAGGTGGTGGTGGCGGTGGTGGTGGCGGTGGCGGTGGCTGCCGCGTTACCGGTGGCTCCAGAGGGATTTCCTCAGAATAACCGGAGAACACTACCTCCACTTTTTCTTCTTTTGGTGAATTGGTAAACAATACCAACAAGATGGCCAGGATTTGTACATATCCCAGGCGCAAAAACACAGTGCGGTACTTGTTTACATCTACCTCTCCGAATTTTTTCAAAAAGAGGCTGCTCTCTTCTTTCCCCTGGTGATCCTGAGCGACTTTTTCGGGCCGCTTGAGGGCGAAATACGCCATTGTTATCAAGATCGGAACGACCAGGATAGCAATGATCACAGTGGCTAACATAGGTGCTGACATAATAGAATGTTTTAGTGAAACAAGCTGTAAGCAGCTATACCCACAAAACTGCCGATAATATTAGCCAAAATATCCAGCATTTCAAAAGAGCGGCCTGCTGAGCCTACATATTGTAGAACCTCTAGTGAAACGCCTAATAGACTGGCTATCAGCAATGTCAAAACGAGTAAGAACTGCTTTTTGGTATAAGATGCAGCTTGTTTAAGAATTCCATAATACAACAGCCCAGAAAAAATGAAATACACCCCTACGTGGGCCAGTTTGTCAAACATAGACCATTGCACTTTAGGCAAGGTCTCCGGTGAAGTCAGGGACAAATACACGATAAGGGCACCCCAGGCCACTGCCGGCACAAGGTGTATCGCGTTGCGCATAGTTTATAGCGTCTCTTCGTAAGCGCCTGCATCCATGAGGTCGTCTACCGCTGACGTATCACTTACTTTGATTTTTACCATCCAGCCTTCGCCATAAGGGTCTTCGTTTACCAATTCAGGCCCGTTCTCGAGCTTGGGGTTGACCTCCAATATTTCGCCACTTACGGGCATGAAGAGATCAGACACGGTTTTTACCGCTTCAATGGTACCGAATACCTCTTCCTGGTCAAGGCTTTCGCCTACGGTATCAATTTCCACATATACAATGTCGCCCAATTCGCGCTGGGCAAAGTCGGTCACACCCACAAAGGCTTCATCGCCTTCAAGGCGAATCCATTCGTGATCTTTGGTGTAACGAAGGTTGTCTGGAATATTCATGCGCTCAATTTTCCGCTAAAATTAGCGGATTTTACCCCATTCCTGAACTATTCAGCCAAGGTAAACCGAATGGCAATACCGCCATTGGTATTGGAAATGGGGAAGGAGGCCGAGGTATACGGTTCTGTGCGCCTGTGGTCGAAGAATAACCGGATGTTCAATCGATCGTTGATCACATAATCCACTTGCGGACTGATGGTATAGGTCAATGCCCCCTGGGTCGGCTCAGAGGTGTTTTGGTCGAGCACGTAGTTGTTGGTCCTATCATCGCGCAAGCTGAAGTCGAACCGGAAATTAAGGTCATTTTCGAGGCGCGCCTCCTTGCCGCGAATTTTAAAGGGAAGTTTAACACCTTTCACCCGGTATCCCCCACCAATAGTGACTTCTGTCGACTTGGTCTCAATCATTTGGTAGTCCACCAGGTTGAGCATCACTTGCCGCGACTTTTTGTACTCTACCCGGGCAGTGAGACCATTTTGTAAGGTAATATCCAGGCCGATCAATGGGGCAAATTGCTCTGACAACATAATCTGTGGCACCGTGTAAATCGGGTAGAAGTTGCCAGCTATGCTGTCTCGCGCAGAAGGCCAACCGGTATTCAATGAGTCCTCGTAGTTGAAATCCGTCTGAAAGCTATTGATAGTCAACTGCGAATTGTAAGCATGCGTGATATTGAAGTTTTGGAAAATCTCACTCAACGGACCGATTTTACTCAACCCATTATAGGTAAAGCGCCAGTTGGGCTTGGGTTTTATATTAAACAGATTGAAACCAATCTCTTCCACCGGTATGCCGGTGTAGGACGAGAGGAAAGCGGGTACCAACACATCGATTGCGTAAGGCCCATAGCCATCCGAATATTCGGGGTAGTTGAGGGTATCAAAGCTATTTTCTTCAAAGAAAGTACCGTTTGAGTAGGGATTGCGATCACCTAAGATACGGGAGACCTCTTTCCGCCTTTCCTCGAAGGTCAGGTAGGTCTCTGAGAAACCGGCTGTATCCACCGGATCGAATAGGGTGTTGAGGGCATTGAAAGTAATACTATAGCTACCTTGATCCATTGGGTTTTGGTGCACATATCGGCTGTTAACCGGGTCCCATCGGAAGAACTCCGCGAAGTTTTCCTGGTACGTACTTTTCCAGTTCAGGTCGATGCGCATATCGGGTAGGGGCTCTACTGTGATTCGCATGTCGAAATTTTCCTGCAGTGTCTGTGTATGCTGGAAAGGTAACGTCTGTGCTTGCACGATCCAGCCATTGGCAGCATATCGATTGAGATCAAAAGAGTCGGGTTGATAGCCGGTAATGAATTCCCAACCGGGTGCTGTCCAATTTCTCAGGCCCATAAATTCTGTTTCCGGCTCGTAGCCGGGCAGTACCGTACCCTCGGTGCGCGTATAGTTGACCGAAGCTCGTTTCAGCCCGGTCACCACTTGCAGAGCCGTCTTCAGTGCCGGATGCAGGCCGCCACCGCCCTTATCATCATCTTTGCTGTTTTCCTCTTTTGATTGCTCCTCGCTGTTCTCACTACCCCTTCTTCTCGGACTGGGAGAGCGCCTGCGGGTTCGTTGATTGGCCCTTTTCAGGATATCAATTTTGTTGTACAAGCGCGAGAGATTACCATCGGCATTCAGCCTGATATTGCGAGAGTTGCGCAACGTATTGCCCAGGGAGTCTACCACCAGGGAGGCCGCTTCCCACTCATAGTCGGCCGAATAGGCGGCACGCGCATTGATCCAGTCTGTAAGTGGAAACTTGCTCGTGGGCAGGTTATAATTCAGGGTGATGGTGTGCCGGTAATTGGTATTACGGCCCAGGTTGAGGATGTTGGTCCATATAGAATCCCGTTCGGCATCTGTATCAATGCGGCCATCCGGTTCATCAATACGGGCCAGGTTGGCGGCATTGAAGTCCAGCTTCAGCGATTTAGTGATGTCCCACCGCATGTCGTAAAAGCGGTCCCAGGTCCAAAATTTGTTATGGGTCGTATCCAGCAAGGCATCGCCATACAGATCACGCAGTACCGTTTCCCCGTACTGCCGATTCATTTCTGTGCGGAAGGAGAAGCGGTTGGGTATGGGGTTGAAGTTGAAGTCTTTGATCAACTCCAGCCATTTGCTTCGCCCGATGAGCTTTTTAAACGGCTCTATGTATTTGGTGCGGGTATTGTATTGGTAGGCCAATCCGCCCTTGTGCCTGCGAATGATATCATACTCAATGATCGGACTCGACCGGAAGGTCTCACTGAAGGCGTAGGTCAAATTGAAGTTGGAGATGTCCCAGGGTCGTGCTTTTCCACCTCCGGTCTTGTTTTTACGCACATTAGTAAAGTTCAGACTTTTTATCGAGGTAAAGTCCTGCACTTGCCGCAGGTATTCACGTCTTTCATCCCCGACCAGTTTTTCCAGATTGTCCCGGACTCGAATATCAAAATCGTAGGGGTCGAATTCCGGACGGCTGTAAGCATTGGAAATACCGGCATACATGGGGATGCTCACGCCCCACTCCTTAGGCATCAATCGGCCGAGTTCCAGGTTGGTGGAGGCATCGTATTGCATGAAATTATCGCGGAAGCGCTCGTTCACCTTTTGCTCCAGTTGCCCGAAACCAATGGTGTGGAAGGCACCAGCGAGGGATACCGTACCCAGATCAGCCAGTTGCAGGTCGGCTCGCACTACGCCTGCTTCACCGCCTTGATTGTTGAGCCCGTAAAGGCGGAATTCATTCACCCATACTTCGGCACAGAGGTCTTCCCCGATCACGTCCGGGTTTTTCGGGTTGCGCAGACCGATCATGGAAATCTTTACGCTACCCAGGTTGGGGTTACCGATGATAGTGATCTTGTGCCCATTGGCCAGGGTAACCTCATACGGCACGGTGCGACTCAACCCCTGATCGTTGCGCTCTACCTTGACCTGCTTCAATGTATCGAGTAGTACATCAATCAGGTTTGCCTCTGGCCATATGGCCTCTCTTCTTTCCAACTCACCACCTGAAACATCATTCGGATTGGTGATTTCCAGAGGTAAGGCGTACTCATAGTAGTTCTCCGTGAAGTCATCGCCCAGCCGAACAAAGGCCCACAATTCGCCACTGCGGATCTCCGTTTGGATTTGTTGTTGTCCCGTAAAAGCTTCTGCGTGCAGGAACAACTGCATCCGCTCATACTGCCGGAAGTCAAAGTTTAGCGTCTTAAACACGGCCCGGCTGTCACCGTCTTGCAGCCCGCATACTTCCAGCATTAGCGACTGCTCATTTTGCAAGAAGGTATTACCTGCATTATTTCCTACAAATTGCTCCCGCTCCACACCTGGCGGCAGTACGTATGGGATCGGCTCCTTGCTGCTGTTCTCTTCAACGCTAACCACGTTTACATTGAAAGTGGTCAGGTCCTCATTGTCGTTCGGGATGTATTCTCCGGGCGACTGCAGGTTGAAGCGGTACCGCATCCACTGGTTGCGAATCAACTGCAATTGGGCAAAACGCAAGATAACCGGGCGTTGAAACTCTGTCATGTACATCCGGATAAACTGAATGGAACGGAAATCCTGAATGCCGCCTACTCTACCGGTAAATTCACGGATCGGGATCTGGAAGTGGTACCAGTTTACCTCATCAGCGGTACCGTCACGGAAAGAGGCATTATGGGTGACCACATCGGTGATGTAGGGGTGGTTGGACACATCCATTCCGGCAAACATCGGGATCTTGTATTCGAAGTAGGACTCGTTTTCATTAAGGGTATTGTCTTGGTTCAAGTCCTCCGAGTTGGGGAGGTTGGAGCCTTGTGAGAATTGGTCATTCTCCGTGTTGGCTGCGGTATTGCCCTCCGGTCCATCAAAGTTGAGGTAGCGCTCCAAAATGCCGATCTGTGCATCAGCCAGTTCTGGATCCAGGTAAGCTACAAAGTCATCAGACGAAGGGTCATCGCGGAGCGCCTGTGCCGCGGCTGGTGTCAGGTCACCATTGGCTTCCATTTGGTTGATCTTGTCCAGGAAGGCGGTGTGGTGATTGCGTTCATCCTCACTGAGGAAGCCATCAAAACCGGCATCTTGTAGCTGTAATACATCCGGGTCCGTATCAAAGGCATTGACCACCACTTGTGTCCTGGGTACGCGTCCCCAAATGGTGGTATCAATACGTGGGTCGGTGCTTGGACGAGGAAGGCCGTTTTCAAAAAACATTCGGCTGTCCTTCATTACATCTTCCGAAATGAAGCCCATGTTGATGTAGAGGTACCCATCCCCATTCACATTCCCGTAAGGCTGTGTATTGTCGAAAGGGTCCATTACCCAGAAGTCAATGTATTCCACGTTGGCCTGCTCGAAATCGTTTGTTTCGATAGAGCGCTGAATACCGCCCCAGCGGGAAGCGGGATTCTTTAAGGTGCCATCCTGGTTGATACCTGCTGCTATGCCTGGTACACCGTCCTTTTCAGCCAGGTAATTGTAGGGGCCACGTAAGCTGGGGTAGTAGGCAAGGTCGAAGGTGGCGATCTGCGTGAAAAGGAGGTTCGGATTTTCCCTGCGAGGGAAAATCTCCCGCTCATCGATGATGCGCACATAATGGTTCGACTGCGTGGACGGGTTGTTTTGGATATAATCCGGGGTGGCAGAATTGTTGGCCTGAAATACTGGATCCAGGTTGTACCATACCGTCTTTGCCCGGTTGTATCCGTACGCCAGCGAATCAAATAGTTTTGCTTCCGGAAAGCGTTCGTTGCCATTGTCGTCCAACGCGCCTGAAGGTGTACTCGCTAACGACCAACTCCATAGAGGGAAACGGAGGTCGTAGGCGTTTCGGCTACCTTCAAAGTCATCGATGTAGACAAACCCACCCGGGCTATCCCGGTTTTGGTTGATGGCCCGGCTGTGGCCCGGCTGCAAGAAGGCCGCTTCGGCCGCGAAGTCGAGGTTGGAGGTGGCCTCTGTTTCGATGAGTGGCAGTTGGTCGAGGAACTGGGTCAGCCCCGGAAGGTCCTTGTTGTAGGCCACATCTACACCGTAAATGTTGTTGGCGATTGGGTCGTCCCCGAAATTCACCTTTTGGGTAAAGGGCCGTTCGGAGAGGAACATATGCGTACCACCAATGGTAAGGTTGTCATTTACCCAATAATCGAAGCGATTACCGATCATCGTCTTGGTGAGGAAGCCAAAGGTGGCGTTGTTCTCGTAGGATACATTGATCGGCACCCCCGAATTCATGATACCATCGTTGATGATTTTCACCCGGCCCAGGTTGTAATCAATGGTATAGTCTACCCCTTCGCGGAGGCGCTGTCCACCCGCTGTGATGGTAACGGATCCACGCGGTATGTTGAAGGCGCCCAGGTAGATTTCAGAGGAAACACTCGACTTGTACGTACCCCGAATAACGTATCGATTGAATTGTGGAAACTGCTGTGCTACGAACTTGGTAGAGTCGTAGAGAATCTGATAGACATACTTATCCGCGAGGTTTTCTGGATTGCCGTTTTCCTCAAATTCATTTTCCAGAAATTCGCCAAAGGGCTCCACTACCGGGAAGATTAGCCGACCGTTTTGCGGATTGATCGTCACCCCGGGCACAAAGTCAAATATTCCGTCTGGCTGCGGATCCAGTTGGTTGTTCAGCCTATCCAACTGCATTACTCGAATCAGCGGACGGCTTTTGATGCCTTCTCCCTCAGGAATGTATCGTTTTTCACCACCACCCGGATCCTGATAGTAGAGGTCCAACCGGAAGTCCTCGCTATTCACTTGGTAAGCTCCCAGTGAATAAATGTTTTTCATCATTAAGTCCCAGATGGGCTGGCGCGGTCGTGCAGCAGTGGCCTTCAGCATCTTCAGGAAGAGGACATTCTGATTGTTAGGGTCGATGGGGAGGTCTTGAGAGAATTCACCTACCCGGTAGGTTTCTCCATTGTAGGTAAACTCAAAGGCCACACCCAGTACTTCGTCTGGCTTAAGCTGCTGGTTGAGGGAAATGTAGCCTAGCTGTGGGTACAAAGTGTATTCTGTGGGATTGAGCTTGCGGGCCCGGGTTTTTTCAAAATCATTTACCGGTTGGTATCCCAGGCTTTGCAGACTGGCAATAGCGGTACTCAGCGATCGTGCCCCCTGTGTATTCCCGATCTGGTTGTAGAGATTGTTGGCACTGTTGTAGGGGATAGGGGGGCCTGGATTAGCCGTTACATTAGGGCTGTAAATCCGGTCGCTCTCCGCCAAATCCTGGAAGGCTACTACATCACGCGTGTTTTGGGTGAATCCGGTCGTATTGGTCACCCACACTTCAATTCGTGTAACCATCACCGGAGAGGTGGTGACAGGCATAGTGGAGAGAAACTTCTCGTAGTTGTCGCGAAAGTAATGGCCCAGAAAGAAGTGACGGTTTTCGTCATACTGATCGGCCTTGATCTCAAAGTCACGCATTTGGGCCCCACCCTGAATGGTAATGTTTTCTCGCTTCGACTGCTGCTGTGATACTACGGAGGTAACGGTGAGGCGTCCAAATTTCAGCTTCGATTTGATACCGAACAGGCTTTGGCTACCCTGGATCAGTTGGCTGTTGAGAGGAAAGCTAACATTTCCCGCCTCCAACAATTGCACGATCTCATCTTCTGTACCCTCATAGTTGAGCTTGACCTGATTTTCAAAGTCAAAAGTTGCTTGGGTGTTGTAGTTGGTGTTCAGCTTCATTTTGTCTCCGATCTGTCCCACCACACTCATGTTGATGTTCATATCGAAGTCGAAGTTCCCTTGCCTGCGGGCGCGTTCGGGAAGGGTCGGATTCTCAATGTTCTGGTAATTGAAGCCGAAAATCAGTTCAATGTTACCTTGTGGTCGTATCTCCACATTGGTACCGCCAAATAACCGGTCTATGGCCTCGCTATCTTCAAAGAGCTCGAGCCCATCGTTTCGCCCCAGCAGGTTTACCCCTTCTGAGCGCTGTCGGAAATAATCTTCATTCAATCGCTCATTTTCTGCTTTGAGGAAGTCCTCAAAAGAGATGTAATTGGGATTGCGGTAAAACTGATCCCCGATGGACTCACTGATACGAAAATCACCCGTCTCCGGGTCGTAGGTAATGTTCCGATCAATTATAGAAGGATCATTGAGGTTCAACGGATCGTTATCGGGGTCGGTGTAGAAGTCGCCATCCCGGTCATCAAAAGGAAAAGGGAGCTGATTGCTGGTATCACTGCCACTAGTGTCGGGGTCGGCCTGGTAGCGGTATTTCACCACAGGACGCGCATTCGCCCCCCCTGTAGCGGCTGCCAAAAATAGGCTGCCGAGCAAGGTGAAAGTCACGATCTGTATGAATCGATTCAACTGCTGCACTACGTACTACCCGCTTTTACAAATTCTTCAATGACTGTTTCACCAATGCTTCTACCGTAGCTGTATCGGGGTGTGCCTTCAGCACTTTGGCGATGGCCTTCTCCGAAGCGTTTTTGTTAAAGCCCAGCATAACCAAGGCACTTAACGCCTCCTGGCGTATGGTATTGTCTGCCACCGGGGCTGTTAACATGTCGCCTTCGCTCTTTTTGAGCTTGTCTTTCAACTCCAGGATCAACCGTTTGGCTGACTTGGGGCCTACCCCCTTGATACTCTTGATGGTAGCTTCATCTTCCTGCAGAATAGCCTGTACGATTTCTTCCGGTGGGAAAGACGAAAGGATCATTCGAGCCGTGTTCGGACCGATACCTGAAACACTGATCAGGTGGGTAAACAATTCCTTCTCCGATTCCGTGGCAAAGCCGTACAGCAACTGTGCATCCTCGCGTACCACGAGGTAGGTGTACAGTCGGCACGTATCCTGCCCCTGGATGGCGGAATAGGTGTTTACACTAATGTTGATCTCGTAGCCAATGCCATTATTGTCCAATACGGCCAATGCAGGCGATAAGGCTACCGTCTTGCCGGTGATAAAAGCGTACATCAATCTGCGTCAGATTGTGAAAAAGTCGATTGCGTTTCGAATTACTTGGTAGGTAAACGTAGAAGCTATAGGCAAGCGATTTATGAAGTGGTCAAATTTATAAAGTTTTACCGGGCATTTACATACTTCCGCCCGCTAAGAGTCGCTGCTTTTCTTGCGCATCCACCACTGCGATGGCGATCATATTGACAATTTCCCGCACAGAACTGCCCAATTGCAGTATATGCACCGGTTTCTTCATCCCCAACAATACGGGTCCAATGGCCTCTGCGTGGCCTACTTCCTGCAAGAGTTTGTAGGCGATATTGCCGGAAGACAGGTTCGGAAAGATCAGCGTGTTGGCGTCTCCACCGATCAGATCGCTGAAGGGATAGTTGCTTACCAGCACTTCCTGGTTAAAGGCGAGGTTGGCTTGCATTTCTCCATCAGCGATAATCTCCGGGTGCCTTTCCTTCATCAGTTCTACGGCCTTGCGAATCTTCAGTGTCTCTTCATTTTCGATCGATCCGAAATTGCTGTACGACAAGAAGGCGATACGTGGCTTGATGTTGAACTGTTTCACCGCATTGGCCGATAGCATGGCAATTTGGTAGAGGCCTTCAGCATCGGGCTCAATATTGATGGTTGTATCCGATAGGAATATGGGTCCTTTCTGTGTGATCAGCATATACATGCCTGCTACCTTATAATCTGGCTTGTAGGTACCAATGATCTGCAGGGCCGGACGGACAGCATCGGCATACTTGCGGGTAAGGCCAGAGATAAAAGCATCGGCTTCCCCTACTTCCACCATCATGGCACCGAAGTGGTTGCGATCGCGCATGGCCTTTTTCGCCTCATACAAGTTGTACCCCCTTCGCTTCCGCTTTTCGAAGAAGATTTCTCCATATTCGTAGCGCTTCAGCCGGTTTTCTTCCGCTCGCGGATCGATGATTTTGACCTTGCCTAAGTCTAGCTGATGCTCTTCCATGATGCGAGCGATGCGTTCTTCATTCCCCAGCAATATTGGCTCGGCAATGCCATCATCTCGCACGATCTGGGCCGCTTTTAGGATTTTATAATTATCGGCCTCGGCAAATACCACACGTTTAGGCTGGCGTTTGGCCCGCTGCATTACCACCCGGATCGCTTGGGCCTCCAGTCCCAGGCGCTTGCGTAGCTCAGCGGCATAGGCGTCCCAGTCGGTAATGTCGTGTCGGGCTGCCCCACTCTCCATAGCTGCCTTGGCTACGGCAGGGGCTACTGTTTCGAGCAGGCGGGGGTCCATAGGCTTCGGGATGATATATTCTTTACCGAACTGCAAGTTCTTAGTGTCGTAGGCCATATTGACCAACTCCGGTACCGGTTGCTTGGCCAGGTCGGCCAGCGCACGAACTGCGGCCAATTTCATCTGCTCATTGATCTCTGTGGCGTGTACATCCAATGCTCCGCGAAAGATGTATGGAAAGCCCAGCACATTATTTACCTGATTTGGATAGTCGGAGCGGCCGGTAGCCATCAACACATCAGACCGGGTTTGTACAGCCAGCTCATAGCTGATTTCAGGAGTGGGGTTGGCGAGGGCGAAAACGATGGGGTTCTCGGCCATTGAGGCCAACATCGATGCAGACACGATGTCTCCTTTGGATAAGCCCAGGAACACATCGGCTCCTTGCATAGCATCGGACAGCTCGTGGAGGTCGCGGTCAGTGGCAAAGAGGGACTTGTACTCGTCCAGGTTGTCTCTGTCCTTTCGTATTACCCCCTTGCTATCCAGCATGACGATGTGCGCTCGCTGTACGCCAAGCGCCTGAAACAATTTGGCACAAGAAATGGCGGAGGCACCTGCTCCTGATACCACGACTGTAATGTCTTCTATCTTCTTGTTGACCAACTCCAGGGCATTCAACAGGGCGGCACCGCTAATGATGGCTGTGCCGTGCTGGTCATCGTGCATGACGGGGATGTTGAGCTCTTCCTTGAGGCGCTTCTCGATCTCAAAGCAATCGGGGCCTTTTATGTCCTCCAGGTTGATGCCTCCGAAGGTGGGCTCCAGCGCCTTGACCACCGAAATAAAATGCTCAATGTCACGTGCATTCAACTCCAGGTCGAACACATCAATGTCGGCAAACTTTTTGAACAGCACCCCTTTCCCTTCCATCACCGGCTTGGAGGCCTCCGGCCCAATGTCACCCAGTCCCAGCACGGCAGTGCCGTTGGAAATAACGGCTACCAAATTGCTTTTGGCGGTATAGTCGTAGACTTTTTCAGGGTGCTCGGCAATTTCAAGGCAAGGCTCTGCCACACCCGGTGAATAGGCAAGTGCCAGATCACGCTGTGAATTCGTGGATTTGGTCGGTACGACCTCAATTTTGCCCGGTTTGCCGTGCGCATGATAGTCCAATGCGTCTTGCTTCCTAATCTTCTTCCCCATACATCAAGGCTTATGCGTCAAATGTAAGTAAATCGCCCGCGTTCCATCGCTGACAATCGACTTTGGTATTGGTGTAGTGACTATTATATGCGTCAATCAAATAGCTCTTCATCGCGGATTACCATTAATATGGCAGATTGCGGTACGATGACATATTTCTCGTTGTTGAACTCAATCTCGTAGGCGTGTTTGGAAAGATATACGGCCAGGTCACCTTCCTGTGCCTGTAGGGGGAGGTATCGCACGCGGTGCTCCGGGTCTTTCCAGGGTTCATCATCTTCATTGGAGCTTATAGGGTAGCCCGGACCGGCTTTGATCACATAGCCGGAGTGTATCTTTTCACTGTCGTGAACTGTAGGAGGCAAATACAAGCCGGAGCGGGTGCGTGTGGTAGCCTCTTTGGGCTTGATCAACAGCCGGTCTCCAATCACAATAAAACGATCAAAAGTATCTACTTCCAAATTGGCCATAGCTTCTCCGCTTAGGTGAAATGAGGGCGCAAATTTAGCGTACGTATTTGATTGTGGACAGCAGCGCTTCGTATTCGCGAATCAATCTCCGTTTATCCGAGCCGGCTGCATAAATGAACCCATCGACCATGATCAGATGAGTGGAATCAGGGGTATAAAAAGTGGCATTGATGAAGGGCCCTCCCATAAAAGGTAAGTCCAGGCGCCACAGTCCGCGGCTGACCAGCGCATCGACCTCGCCATATTGTTGTTGTTCCTGAAATAGCGGGCGTACAATATCCGTGTAAGGATGGTAACTGCTGTCTTTTCCCATTATGTGTCGTGCCAGCAGGTTGTCTCGAAGAATAAACGGATAGTCGGTGACCGGCTGTTCGTCCAGGGCAGGATTGGTCAGCTTGGATTCATCCAGGTTGTCTTCTACATCGTAGCTGCGTACCAACCAGTCACGTTTGATTTGCTTCGTCAGGTTTTCCTGCTTATCAATTACCGCCTCCTCTGCGCGGACCCAGATGAAGGAGTCATTTTTCGCCATTACCGAGTAGTCGCCCGGCATATCCATGGAAAAGTGCATGTGCGCTGCGACATGTTCAGTAAAGCGGGCCAGTTTCTTACCGCCCAGGAGGAGCTTTTTCAGCCGTTTGTTTTCGTGTTCCTTCACGGTATTGACGAGCTTATGCTTGTGTTCCAATACTCGTTCGATCAGGATTTCCCGGGTCGGGGCAAAGAGGTAAAGCACAAGCTGGGGCTTGCTATACTTGTTGCGCTCCACGGCAAAGAAGAGTTCGTCATCCCGGTAGGCTTGCTGGAAGAGGTCTTTACCAATGGCTTGCTGTACCTTCAGACTGATGTCGCTCTTTTCTTCCAGAATACCGACAAACGCCAATTGCCGGTATTTGCCAAAGAGGTCAGGGGCGTTGCTGTAGCGCTTCCATTCCCGGATTTTGATGGGCAACAGAGGCTCATATAATTGGGGTAAGCCAGGATAGGGCTCAAAAAAAGCATAGATAAGCATGCTATCAAAGTCGGTCTGAAAGTCGATGTCATCGACAATGATCATCACCTCATCAAGATCGCCACCAGAGGTAGGCAGGCGATCCTCTGCTTCATCGGGAGCGCAGGCGGTGCTCCCGATCAAAAGGCTCAGTACGATCCACCAAAAACGCATCAGATGGCTACTTTGAGGATATAACCCGGTTTAAGTACACCTACATCGGTGATGTTATTCATGCGCTTCAGATCCTCCACCGTATTCTTTGGGTACTTCTTTGTCAGGTCCCAGAGGGTGTCCCCTTTCTTTATGGTGTAGTGGATAATCTGCTTGTTCTTGTCTACCTGCGAACGAGAAGCAGTCGATTGGGCAGCGGCTGTGGTTTCTTGCTTTTGGGCTGCGATCGATTGTTTTTGGGCAGGGCTCAGCTTGTCAATGTTGCGATATTGATCAACCTCCTCATCCGGCACATACACTTTTAGTTGCTGTCCGGCATAAATGCGACTGCCACGAATATTATTCCACAGCTTAAGGTCCCGAATACTTACATCATACCACTCCGCAATAAAGCCGAGGTTGTCGCCCGATTTGATCGTATATACCAATTTGGTTTTGCCTTCTGTATTGGGGGTGTAATTGCTATAGTAGTTGGATCGGTTTTTGGCGGCATTCTTAGCGGCATACGACTTAGCCGAGGTAAATTGCGGTGTGCTGTTGGCAGGCGCTTCCGGCTTATCCGCTGCCGCCAGGTAAATGCTGTCGCGATATGTGTCGAAGGCTGCAATTTTCTCGAATGGTAGTTTCAGTGCATAGCCTTCCTTGGTGAATGGAATTACATTTCTGCGCAAGGCCGGATTGAAAAAGGACAACTCCTCCTCCGACAGGTCGATGTAGTCCGATATCATTTTCAGGGGCAACTGCTGATGAATCATGAGGGTGTCGGTGGATACCAGATCGAAGTCGGGCATCATCGGCACAATGTTGTGGTCTTCGTAGTAATTCATCACATAGGTAGCTGCAATAAAGGCAGGTACATAGCCACGTGTTTCGCGCGGCAGATAGGGGCGAATCTCCCAGTAGGTGGTTTTGCCGCCACTTCTGCGTATGGCTTTATTCACATTACCCGGGCCACAATTGTAGGCGGCCAGTGCCATCGACCAGTTGCCATACAAGTCGTGTAAATCTTTGAGGAAGCGTGCAGCAGCATCTGCCGCCAGGTGAGGATCTCTCCTTTCATCCAGGTAACTGTTGATGCTGAGCCCATACAATCGGGCAGTCGGATACATAAACTGCCACAACCCCGTAGCACCAACTCTTGACACTGCGTGAGGATTCAAGGCAGACTCAATCACAGGCAAATACTTGAGCTCCAGGGGCAGCTCGTATTTATCCAGTACTTCCTCAAAAATGGGAAAGTACAGGTGAGACAAGCCGACCATCTTCTGCACTTGCGACCTGCGATGCACGAGGTACATATCAATGTATCTGCGCACCGTCTCGTTGTAAGTCAAATCAATAGGCGAAGGCAACAAGCTCAGCCGATAGGCATACACCGAATCCTCGAATACCGGTATGGAGTCGGGATCAATGTCTGCATATTGGGTGGTATCCAGGGTGAAAGCATTGGCATTCATCAATAACGAGGTGAGGCTATCGATCGCCTCCAGGATCATCTCGTTTTCTTCATCCTGTTGCAGGGTATCCGAAGCAGGACTTTGGGCAGCCGCCCAGGAAATCGTGCTTAGCCATACCAAGCTCATCAGCCAGTGTTTCCACTTCATGTACGTTGCTTTTCGGGGTCTATCAATTGCGTTGTTTACGGGAAGGTGGGCGGGTTTTCGGCCTTAGCCGACAAGGTCAAAAGGCGTTACTTTTTTTCCGTTTTGGTCTCATTTTCATTCATGCCTTCCTCAATCTCGCTCTTCACGGTCTTCTTGGCATCATTGAACTCTCGGATACCTTTACCAATACCACGCATCAGCTCAGGTATTTTTCGTCCACCAAACAATAGTAGAATGGCTAAAAGAATCAAGATCCATTCAGCGCCTCCAGGCAGACCCAACAATAAAATCGTTTGCATGCGGCAATAATTTTGCTCAAAGTTAGTGTGAATAAAGGACAACACAGATTTTATGTCCTGTAAGTCAGGGGGTAAACGTGCACCTCCGGTAAAAAGTGCAGCAACTATCTTATTGATAGAGCCACTGGGCCGGATTTAACAGTGTGGTTCCCTTCCAGATTTCCAGGTGTACCTCCGTGCTACCATCTTCTTTTTCAGTGAATGCCTTACCAATACGGTCTTTTGTGTTAACCGTTTCACCTTCGGCCACAAAAACCTCTTTCATATTCAGGTACACGGTAAAATACTCCCCATGGCTGATGATAATGCCCCGATTGAAGGTAGGGTGGAAGAAGGTATTGGTAACCTTACCACTGTAAATGGCGCGTACAATGGCATTTTCCTCCGTAGCGATGTCAACGCCATTGTTGTTGGTGTACACTCCTTTCAGCACGGGGTGGGCCTTTTTGCCAAAGCTACGCACCACGGTGCCCCGCTCTACCGGCCAGGGCAGTTTGCCTTTGTTGGCGGCAAAGGAGTTGCTAAGTGCAATAGCCTCTGGGGTAAGTCGATAGCCGCCACCGGCCTCCCGATTGGTGGAGCGGGCTTTCCTGGCCGCTTCTGCGATCATTTTTTCGATTTGCTTATTCAGCCTGGCTGCTTGCTCTTCATTTTTGCGCAGTTCCCGTTTGTAGAACTCTTCCTTTTCCTTGAACTGATTGGCCTTTTTGTCGAGTTGTCGTTGTTCTTGGGTCAGATGCTGCTGCTGGTCGCGGGCACTGGCTAATAGCGATTCCTGCTCGGCTTTCTTGTCTTCAATGCCGGCAATTTCGTCTTCCAACGACTCCATCGTCTGCCGGATGAGGGCCGCTTGCTGTTGCCGGTAGTCGCTATAGGCTTTCAGATAGCGCAATCGCTGAAAGGCGTCATTGAAGGTGTTGCTGGAGAAGAGAAAAAGTAGATTGCTGTAGTTGTTGTGGTTTACGTAGGTGTGGTATACCATTTTGGCATACTCAGCCTTGAGGTCTTCAATGTCATTTTCCAACGTTTGAATAACTGCGCGGCTTTCTGCGATCTGATTCTCGTAGGTGCGTATTTGCTGGCGGATATTCTGAATGATGGCTTCCCTTGTGTTGATCTGTTTTTTCAGGGTAACCAGTTCATTCAGGGTGAGAGACCGCTTTTCCTGCATCTGCTCCACCTGTTGTTTGGTGAAGGCGATCTCTTTTTCGAGTTGTTGTTTTTTCGCCTTGAGTTCGTCAATATCCTGAGCAGGCAATAAGGGCGCCATTCCTAGCAGTAGGAACACCATTACCCCGACCATTTTATTCAATGCGCTCATAGTTGTCGCTCACCACAAAAGTGTACGTCAGATCCCGATCAAAACTGACCCGGCTAAAGTCCAGCTCTAAGCGATAGGCGGCTTCCGCCTGTGCTTCGACCAGTCGCTGATGGCTGAATAACCTCTCTTCCACCAGGGAATAGTCGCTGTAATCGATCTGCACCTGGCGTTGGTAGCGCAGGTCTTCGATCAGCAATCGGGCCACGGTAAAATTAACCGGATTGATGCGGACATTATTGCGAATGCTGTCTGATTCATACACAAGGCTATACTGATTGTCCACTATATCAACCTCCAATGCCTTGTGGTCGGTGTAAATGAGGCCGCCCGACACGAGAGATTGCAGCACGGAAAAGTCAAGGGGAGCCTGGTAGAGCCTTTCCAGATAACTGTATGGCTGGATTACATACTGCTTGTTGATACGGTCTAGTATTTTGATACTGTCCGGGGTGATGAGCACACGAGCCACCTCCAGCCCCAGGGCCGGTTTGATGGACATCCAGATGGCGCTGTCTTTTTGCATGCGCAGGTCGCCTTTGAAAGATGTCCGCTCCTCTGGGGTCTCGTATTCTATCTTAGCCTTGGCACGAATAGTTTTGTAGTCGACCTGTTGTTCACTTACCTCTTTCAGTAGTGTTTTTGGTCGCATGCGTTCCAGCTCTCCGGGAGCGGTTTTGGTGCCTTTACAAGCTACAGCCAGTCCGATCCACAACACCCACCACCATTTGCTATTCATACAATTTCCGATTCTTGATCTTACCTTCCAGTTCTTTGGCTTCCCCTCCGGCCTCTAGCGCCCGGTTCCAATAATCCACCGCCTCATCTACTTCTCCCAGTTGGAAGAGTACATCGCCATAGTGCTCCAGGATGGCGGCACTGCTATCACCTCCGTTGTTGAGGGCTTTTTCGATCCATTGCCGGGCTTGTTCATACTGTCCTTTTTGGTACAGCACCCAGCCATAGGTGTCTTGAAAGGAAGAGTTGCCGGGCTCCAGTTCATTGGCCCTGCGCGCCATTTCTGCGCATTGGTCCAGATTCTTCTCGCGCAGCGACATGTAGTAGGCAAAATTATTCAGCACATAAGCATTATCCGGATTGCGCGATAGGCTTTCCGTGTAGCAACTGTCAGACGCTTCGTGCTGCCCCAGGGCATGATAGCTGTCGCCCAGTGCCGCATATACCTCGGCTACCAGTAGCGGGTTGGACCCTCCAATCAAGAGAGCTCGGTCCAGTACCAACAACGCATCCTCATGTTTTTTCTGTTGATTGAGGGCCACTCCATGTAAAAAATAGGGAAGGGCTTGGCTGGGGAACAGCACCATGGCCTCTTCTGAAATGTCAGCCAATTGCTCAAATTGATTGAGCTCTGCGTTGATGTACATCACTTGCTCCCAAACCGAATAGACGCCCTCGTCCAGGGCCAGCGCTTCGTCATACTGCGCCAGCGCTTCTTTCTTTTTGCCCCCATTATACAGCAAGTCGCCATACATGGCAAAGGCCTTGGCCTCTTCGGGATGCGCTTCTACCATCAATTGTGCGAGTGAAAAAGCATCGGCTCTCCGGTTTTCGCTTACCTTGATGATATCAATGTAGGTGAGTAGATGACTGATCTTCAGGTCAAGAGGGAGGTTAGGGTCTCCAAAAGCGGTCTCAATGTAGGCCCAGTATTTATCCTGTTCGCCTGCATTTCGGTAGAAGTTAGCCAGCGAAAGGGCTGCGTAGGGATTGTCTGGGTCGCGCTCGATCAGTTGCTGATAAGCCTCCAATGCTTTGTCGGGGCGACCTACGGCCTCATACATTTCACCTAAGATGCCATAATAGCGGCCATCATTGGGATTGGCTTCAATGAGCTTGTTGATCTCCTTCGCTGCATTGTCAATATCCTTGATCGACAGGTAGAGGCGGTGCTTGTGCAGCACAACTTGCTCTTCCAGCCCGATCTGCTGCTCCAGCTTGTCGTAGGTGGCAATAGCCTTCAGGATATCACCCGTGCGTTCATAGAGGTAGGCACGTTCAAAGTAATAGCCGGTATTCTTTGGGTAGTCTTCATTGAGCTGTGTGTAGAGGGCGAGGGATTGCTTCCACTTGCCAAAAGCCTGGTAAAGTTTGGCATTGAGCTCCAGGTAATACTGATTGTCCGGATCCAGCTCCAGCGCTTGTGAGGCATAGAGGCCGGCTGTTTCCTTCTCTTTCCTTTCCAGGTAAATGCGAGCCAACTCAAAGTGCGCGGCATCATTGTCCGGATCCTTGTCGACCACTTTCAAAAACAGCTCTTCTGCCTTATCCATATCACCCTTGGCCTTAGCCTTTAGGGCCTCATGGAAGGCTTTCAGCCCATCCCGTCCCGGAGCTTTCAGGTTGTCCGGCATGTCTACTCCTTCAAAAGAGTAGGTCACCGGTTGTGATGCCTTCGGTCCGGCACAAGCGGCTAGCAAGCTGATCAATACTCCTACTACAACGGCTATTCTCATTTATCGGGTTGTTGTGTAATCGCCAATGCTCAGGTCCTCAAAACGGCCTTCCAGTTGCACATGGTTCCCAATCATCGAATCTTGCATGACCTTCTGGGCAATGTGGGTGTCTTTTTGGATGATCGCATTGCGGATCACGGAATTCTGAATGGTAGTACCAGCACCAACGGAAACATGTGGTCCCACCACACTGTTTTCTATCACCACATTGTCTCCAATGAAGCAAGGTGGGATCACGGTGGCATTTTTCAATTGAGCCGAATCCGCTACCATGTCCTGGTCCTTAATAAACTCCAACACCCGCTGATTAGTGTGCACGGTAACGGAATAGTTGCCACAGTCGAGCCACTCTTCCACTTCACCGGTTTTGAAGGCCACACCCTTATCCTTCATGTTTTCCAGGGCATTGGTGAGTTGGTATTCTCCCTTGTCCTTGATGTCATTGTCGATCAGGTATTGCAACTCATCTCGCAGTTGCGCACCATTTTTCGCATAGTAGATACCTATGATGGCCAGGTCAGAAACGAATGTTTCCGGCTTTTCGACAAAGTCGGTAATGACATTGTTCTCGTCAAATTTCACCACCCCAAACGAGGAGGGATTGTCCACCTTCTGCACCCACACTACACCGTCAGCTTCGGGATCCAGGGTGAAATTGGCGCGGAAGAGCGTGTCGGCAAAGGCTATGATCAGGTGATCGTCCATTGATTCTTTGGCACATAGGATGGCGTGAGCCGTACCAAGAGGCTTGTCCTGGTAGTAGATGGTGCCTTTGGCGCCCAGGTTTTCCGCGATCTCGATAAGCTGCGCTTCCACTTCCTTGCCAAAGTCGCCAATGACGAAGGCGATCTCATCGATCTTCTCATCACTCATGCGGGTGATGTCTTCAACCAGGCGTTGTACAATGGGCTTACCGGCCACCGGAATCAGTGGCTTGGGAATGGTGAGGGTGTGGGGGCGAAGGCGGCTACCGCGGCCGGCCATGGGTACAATGATTTTCATGGGTGTATTCTCGTTTTTGGGTGAATGAAATAGTGTAGATGTTATTTCGTACCGGTATGTCCAAATCCGCCTGCTCCTCGTTCCGTACCCGTCAATTGATCTACCTCTTCCCAGCCTACCTGCTCGTGTTTGGCGATCACCATCTGGGCTACTCGTTCGCCATCCTGCAGGGTATGCGTGTCATTGGACAGGTTGATGACGATGACCTTGATCTCTCCTCGATAGTCGGAGTCAATAGTGCCGGGTGCATTCGCCACCGTTATACCTTTCTTGGCTGCCAGGCCACTTCGTGGACGGATTTGTGCTTCATACCCTTGTGGTAATTCGATGTACAAACCTGTTGGTATTAAAGTTCTCTCCAATGGCTGGAGTACCACTGGGTCGTCTAACTGTGCACGAATATCCATCCCTGCTGAGCCTGTCGTTTCATAGGTCGGCAATGGGTGACGGGACTGGTTGACAATCTTGACTTTCATGGGCGCAAAGATAGTGTTTTTGCCTGCGGTCAGACCGTACGCCAACGTTGCAACGGACGCTCAATCCACCATACCACAGCCAGGAATACCATCAATAAAACGGTATGCACCAGCAGTCGCAGGGTCAGGTCATTGGTGAGTCCCCATTCCTGCAGGCCTGCTGATAAGCCATAGAGGCCTAAGCTCAAGCCCAGGAAAAAGAGGAGTCTGCCCACCGGATAGTGTACCGGATAGAAGCGCTGCCCCAACCACCAGGATGCTACCGTCATGCTGACATACACGGCTAAAGTAGTCCATGCAGCACCTTCGTAGCCAATGGCAGGGATCAAAATTAGGTTAAGAATGAGGGTTAGTATGGCGCCCCCACCAGCGACCCAGGCTCCTAAACCTGTTTTATCTGTCAGTTTGTACCAAATGGATAGATTGTAATAAACCCCTAAAAAAAGATTGGCGATAAGCAGGATCGGCACAATATGCAGCCCTACCCGGAACTCCGGGCCGATGAAATACTGAAAGATATCCATGTACAACATCACCCCCAGAAAAATAAGCGTGCCTACCAGGAAAAAGGCGGTAAGGCTAAGCGAATAGGTGGTCTTGGCGTCTTCTTTTTTGGACTGGGCAAAGAAAAAGGGCTCAGCAGCATAGCGGTATGCCTGAATAAACAGGGTCATCAGAATGGAGAGCTTATAACACGCACCATAAATACCTATAGCCGCCTGATTGTCGAAAGGGGTGCCAGGCAGCAGAAATTTAAGCAGGATACGATCCAGTGTTTCATTTACGATACCCGCTAAGCCCACAATAATCAACGGCCAGGCGTAGGTGAGCATACTGCGCCACAGGCCCATGTCAAAACCCCATCGTATCTGTAGAAATTGCGGTAAGAGTAACAGCAGTGTTATACCGCTGGCCAGCAGGTTGGCCAAAAAGATGTAAAAGATGCCCCATGCCGGTTGGTAAATCGCGTCAGCTATTGACCCAAAAAAGTGGGCTTGGCCCGACCAGGCCGGTAGGCCCACCAGGAAAAACAGGTTGAGGCCGATATTGAGCCCAATGTTGACCAGCTTAATGCCGGCAAACGAGAGCGCCTTGTGGCGAGCCCGTAACCGGGCAAACGGCAGTGCCGACAGCGCATCAAAGGCCAATATGAGCGCAAAAATGCGGATAAATTCAGGCGCTCTCAGGTAAAGAAGCTCCGTCAACTGTGGGGCAAAGACAAAAAGAACCGTTGTAAATACTACTGTGCTGACCACCAACGAACTCTGACCGGTGCTGAAAACTTTAGGGTCACGATCCTTCTTCTCATAAAAACGGAAGAATGCGGTTTCCATCCCATAGGTAAAAACGACAAAAAGAAAGGCTGTATAGGCATACAGCTCAGTAACCACACCGTACGCGGTCTCAGAAAAAGTATAGGTATAGAGTGGCACCAATAAGTAATTGAGCAATCGCCCTACGATGGAGCTCATGCCGTAGATTACCGTTTGCCCGGCCAATTGTCGGAGTGCTGCCACAATTACTATTTATCCGCGCAATTTAGCAGATATCCCTGCGCTCTCGCGGTTACTTTTCCCCGTAGTGGGCGGGAGTAGAAGAGAAAAGTTGTCAGAATGGCGTCAGTCCTTGGTCGAACCTATCATCTGGTTGGGGCATTTTGTATTTTGTTGACAAATACTGCTGCAGTGCTCCGATTACTAATGGCCATCTTTCTACTTATCAGTCTCGCACCAGCAGGGCAGGCGCAGTCGTATGTGCAGTTGGGAAATGACCAAAACTTTTCTGCTGTTCCCGGTCCCTTCTCTACTTCATCAGCGCAAGCTCGTTCGCAATATTTACTGTCCCGAGCCGAGTTATTACAGGCTGGCCTGCAGCCGGGGCGCATAACCGCCATTGCTTTTGAGGTGGGCATCAAAGGCGACCGACCGGTGCGTCAATTTCAGTTGGGATATGTGGCCGGTTCGCAACTTTTTACCGGTACCCATTTTGTCGGGGTTCCTTTTTCGACTGTGTTTACCGGTACTGTAGAGCCACAGCTTGGTTGGTATACCCTGTCCTTGCAACAGCCCATTATTTGGGACGGGAGTACAGACCTGGTCTTGCAGACTTGTTTTGATGACTCCACCACTGGTCGATCTACGCGGTTATATCATTCCAACACCTTTCAGACCAGCAGCCTGTGGGCAGGGGTGAATGTGCCTGTGCATGCCCCATGTGCCAACCTGACACAACCCGATGCCATAGGACTTGACCGGCCTAATCTCCGGCTCTATGCGGTACGTAATGCATGGAATGACGCGGCTGTGGTGTCCATTGACGCCCCTCAGGCCTCTTGTGTGGGGCCTCAGCCGGTGGTGGTCACCATTCAGAATGAAGGGATCAACCCGATCGACAGTGTACAGCTCAACTGGGCTATTGATGGCATGGTACAGCCTCCTGTTGTAGTGCGACAGCGGTTGGATACCTTATTTGGTCAGCAGCCGGCCGATACGACAGTGACACTGGGTCAGATGAGTGTGACGCAAACACCACAGCGGTTGCGCGTATGGATAAGCCAGGTCAATGGAGCGGGGGATCCGGTACCGGACAACGATGTACAGGAAGAGGAGGTGCAAGCGGCTTGGCAAGGACTCATTACCGTAAATCCAAACGGGGGTGATTTTGCTACGATCCAGGGGGCCATCGACTCCTTAGTGGCACTAGGCGTTTGCGGGCCGGTGACGGTAGAAATTGCCGATGGACAATACCCGGAACAGCTTCGGTTACCGCCTATTGCCGGCACCAGTGTCGCTAACCGGATACACTTCCGTTCTGCGTCACAGGATAGTAGCCGGGTGAGGATCAGCCATGCCGCCAGCGATTTTACAGATGACTACGTGTTGCAGTGGGCAGGAGCAGATTATGTGACCTTTAGCCACCTCACCTTTCAGGCCGTAGATCCCAATTTTGGCCTGGTGGTCAGCTATGAAAGAGGTACGAGGAGCACCCACAATCGATTGGTACATTGTCATTTACGTAGCAGCACAGATATTAGTTTTTCCACCCGTTTTGCCGGTATTAATAGCGAAAGTGCAGATAAAAGCTACAACAGCTACGATAGCTGCCAATTCAGTTCTATGAGTGTCGGGGTGCAAACATTGCGAAGTGTGGATACGGGTTTTGCCATCAGGTATTCTCATTTCTCCACCTTCGCCAGAGGAATTGACCTGGATGGCGGTACGGCAGTAGAAATCAGGGGTAATGTTATTACCCGGGCGCGCAATTTCAATAGCTTTCAAGGGATTGCGCTTGGCGGACAGGATGGGGGAATAGTGGTGACCGGCAATACCATAGACGGGCGTGGCCTGGGGGGACTCCTGCTGGAGGACCAAAAACACGGTCCAGGTAACAGAGGGCTGATTGCCAACAATGAGATTTTGTGTGGGGGGCTGTTTCAGGCCCAGGGCATCCGCATCGCAGGCGATCTGGCCTTTGTCGATTTCGTACATAACACGGTGCATTGCCCTGCCGGACTCACAGCTACTCCTTTTACACTCCTCAGCACTCCTGCCACAGGTGTACGGATTGCCAACAATATTTTTTCCGCACCCGCAGGCGTAGTGGTGTACCGCCAGCAGTCGGCTGATACGCTAGCTTACTTCGATTACAATCTTTTTGATGGCACGCAAGGTGTCGTAGCCTCGATTGGCGGGACCAATGCTACCGATCTGGCGGCACTAC
>CAJXXO010000004.1 GCA_913062655.1 uncultured Bacteroidota bacterium
GGGCCAAAACCTGCGCCTGAATTTCGAATTGGCCGAAGAGGGCGTATCACTTGGTGAGGTTATGGTACGGGCTAAGAACAATGATGTGCTGAATGCAGACCGTACCGGTGCAGAGACACGTCTGGACGAAGAGGTGATCAATGCGCTACCAACCATTGATCGTGATCTGGATGATTTCATCCGCGCTACACCGCAGGCGAATACTGCCGGTTCTGGTGTATCGATCGGAGGCGTGAACAACCGTTACAATGCCATCTTCATTGACGGTGCGGTAAATAATGACGTATTCGGTCTGGCCTCATCCGGTACCAACGGTGGTCAGACAGGTATTTCACCAATCTCACTGGACGCTTTGGAGCAGATCCAGGTGGTAGTGGCACCGTACGATGTTCGCCTGGGTGGATTTGCCGGTGGTGGTGTCAATGCGGTTACGCGCTCCGGTTCAAACGAAGTGGAAGGATCCGTATATCTGCTGACACGCAATGAGAGCCTGACAGGACTGACACCTACCGATGATCCTGACGCTGAGCGTGAATCCGTGGCTGATTTCACGTCCAATATTTATGGTATCCGTGTTGGTGGACCTATCATCAAGGATAAAGCCTTCTTCTTTGTAAGCGGTGAGATCCAGCGTGAGCAGACACCACAGCCTTTCGATTTTGCTGATTACGATGGTGATGCTACTGCTGAGCAGATCGACCAGTTGATTGATAAGTTGAATGGATTTGGTTACGACCCAGGGGGATTTGAGAACAACACACGTGAGCTTCGTTCTGATAAGCTCTTGTTTAAATTCGACTGGAACATCAATGAGGATCACAAGTTGACCGCTCGCCACTCTTATGTGAAAGGGGAGTCTTTCGGCCCAAGAGCGTCCAATCCTCGTAACCTGAATTTCTACAATGCAGGTATCTATTTCCCAAGTGTGACCAATTCATCTGCCATTCAGCTCAACTCGATCTTTGGTACAGGTGCCTCTAACGAATTTATTCTTGGCTTCACCAGTGTACGCGATGATCGTGATCCACTAGGGGACCCATTCCCATTTGTTGACATTGATGATGGTGATGGCTCAATTAGTATTGGTAGTGAGCAATTCTCCACTGCAAATGTGCTGGATCAGGACATCTTCACTATTACCAATAATTTCCAGTTGTTCCGTGGCAACCATACCATTACTATAGGTACACACAATGAGTTTTATAGCATCCGCAACGTCTTTATTCGTCAGAATTTTGGTTCATACGACTACAATAGCCTAGACGATTTTCTCAACGACTCACTGGCTGAGCAATATGATCGATCATATAGCTTAATTCCTGGTGATAATAATGTGGGAGACGATACAGAGGCTGCGGCTGAGTTCAACGCTATGCAGCTTGGTTTCTACGTGCAAGATGAGATTGCTGTGAATAAGAAACTCACCCTTACGGCAGGTGTACGTGTAGACATTCCGATCTTCACTTCTGACCCGGTAGAGAATGTGTCATTCAACGAGGAAACCATTCCTATGCTGGAAGAAGCCGGTTATGATCTCAAAGGTGCTCGTGCCGGGGACATGCCAAACGCACAAATTATGTTTGCTCCACGTGTAGGATTCAACTACGCTGTGGATGAAGAGCGTAACACGCAGTTGCGTGGTGGCTTGGGTATTTTCACTAGCCGGGTGCCATTTGTATGGCCAGGTGGTGCCTACAACAACAATGGTTTGTCTGTAGGAGGTACGCGCCAGTTTGACGTAGCGTTCAATCCTGACTACCAGAACCAGCCTACTTTGAGTGACTTTGGCGGCCAGGATGCCATTCCATCTGGTCAGATGGACTTGTTTGCCGAGGATTTCAAGTTCCCACAAGTATTCCGGGCTAATTTGGCCATCGACCAGCAATTGCCATGGGGTATGATCGGTACATTGGAAGGTATCTATACCAAGACATTGAATAATGTCTTTTATGAGAACCTGAACCTGCGTCAATCAGATACGCGTTTGACAGGCTCTCCTGACAATCGCATCCTCTACGACCGCAGAGACCCAATCGATGATCGTTACACAGGAATTTACCTGGCTAGCAACACCAACGAAGGGTATACCTACAACGTGACGGCACAATTGCAGAAGCCGTTTGACAATGGTTTCACCGCCAGCTTAGCCTATACCTATGGTGATGCGTATGCCATCTTCGAAGGTACTTCTTCTCAAAACTCTTCTCAGTGGAGAGGCGTACATGCCATCAATGGACGAAATATGGCACCACTTGGTCGTTCTGACTTTGCTATGGGCAGCCGTATTATCGCCATCGCCAGCAAGCGCTTTGAGTATGCAAAGAACTTCGCTACAACGGTTTCCTTGTTCTACACAGGTCAGTCTGGTCAGAACTTCTCCTACATCTACAACGACAATGGTGCATTGAACAACGAAGACTCACGCGAGCGTGCTTTGATTTATGTGCCACAAAGTCAGGATGAGATCAATCTGATTCAGGATGGAGACCGTTCACCTGAGCAGCAGTGGGCTGAATTGGATGCCTTCATCGAGGGTGACGATTACCTGAGCACTATCCGTGGCGAGTATGCGGAGAAGAACATGAACCGCACGCCATTTGAGCACCACTTCGACTTCCGTATTCTGCAGGATATCTTCATTGATGCTGGTGGCAACCGCCACAACTTGCAGGTGTCATTGGATATCCTAAACGTAGGCAACTTGCTGAATCCGGCCTGGGGCTGGTTCTACCAGAACCCTGGTTTTGGCAACTACCAATTGCTGAACTTCGAAGGTTTCGAAGCTGATCCAAATACAGGAGAAGAAACAGTTCCAACTTTTACATTTGATGCTCAGCCTGAGAATCCATTTGGTATCGACAACTTCTTGTCTCGTTGGAGAATGCAGTTGGGTGTACGCTACATCTTCAACTAATCCAACTACCTGATATATCACAAAAGGCCGCATCCACTTGGGTGCGGCCTTTTGCTTTCCTAGGGGGAAACACGGCTCCTTGGTAGTCTCTGGTATTAGTTCAGTCGATCGATCTGCGACTGGAGGGTCAGCAAGTAATGCCGGTCCGCCCCGTACGTCATGGATTTTTTGTCGAGGTAGGTCATGGCCTGGTGGCAGTAGTAGCTGGCCAGATTGGCTTGCCCCAGCTCCCACTTGATCAGCGCCAGGAAACCACATAGGTCACTCTTCAATGCCGGGGCCTGCCTACGGGCCACTTGCAAGGCATATCGAGCCGTTTGCATGGCATGGTAACGATGGCCTTCATTATAGGCCTCAATGGCCTGTTGAAAAATTCTGGAGGCTTTTTGGGTTTGCGTGCGAGTAGTGGTCAAGTGTGCCATAACTGTTATTTTTATGTTGTTAACACAAACCTATTGGCGCACACGGCAGTCTATTTGCGTTCTAAATCCTAACTTCATTTTTGTTGCTATTTTTCGCGTCAGGTAAAGGAAGCTTATGCTGAAAGAAATCGAAAAATTGTCGCCTGAAGAACAGGAGCAGTTGTATGATGCCCCGGTAATGATTACCATTTTGATAGGTGGGGCAGATGACGACTTTGACAAGAAAGAGCGCGAAAAGGCTGCGGAGCTGGCCAGTTTCAAGAAACTGAATCCTGATCAACCCCTTATCCATGACTTCTACCGGGTGGTTGAGTTGCGATTTGAACAGCGCCTGCAGCATTGGTTGGGCGAGTATCCCCGATTGGCAGAGATTCGGAATCCGATCATCGCGAAGCAACTGGAACAATTGAATGCCATACTTGCGCATCTGTCCTACGACCTGCAGGTGGAGCTGTATAAAAGCTTTGTCAACTGGGCCAAGCAAGTGGCCGAAGCCTCTGGGGGTGTGTTGGGCTACTTTGCGGTAGGTACAGAAGAGAAGCCCTGGGTAGAGCTACCCATGCTGCACAACCCGGCAGAGCAGTAATAGCCGAAACCTTTCCCCATGCAGGAAACGCCCCACAAAAGAAGATTTGCGATTTCCGATATTCACGGGTGTGCCCGCACCTTCAAGCGATTGGTCAAGCATAAACTCAACATCAGACCGGGCGAAACGCTCTACCTATTGGGCGATTATATCAACAGAGGTCCGGACGCCAAAGGTGTGCTGGATTATATCTTCAAACTGGAGCAGAAAGGGGTTATTATCCATGCCCTGCGGGGCAACCACGAGGACCTCTTTCTCAAAGCGCTGTACAGCAAACCGCTGCGCAGAAATTTCTTGCTCAATGGTGGCGATGTCACCTTGCGAAGTTTTGGGGTAAAACAAATTGAGGATATACCTGAGGTTTACGTTTCTTATTTACGGCAGTTGGGCTATTACTTCGAGGTAGAGGATAAGATCCTGGTCCATGCCGGGCTCAACTTTCAGGAAAAGGATATATTCAAGGACCGGGAGGCGATGCTGTGGCTGAAAAATATGACGCTGGACAAAAAGAAGCTGGGCGACCGGTATGTTATCCATGGCCATACTCCGGAATCGAAACTGGAGATCAAGCGGCAGTTTCACAAAACACCGCGCCCTCAGCTCCTCAATATTGATGGGGGGTGCGTGTACTACAAAAGATTTGGCGCTCGGCTCTGTGCACTAAATCTCGATACCTGGGCATTGAAATTCTCTAAAAATGTAGATTTCGTGAGTTGATTTACTCAATATCTGTGCTCAATCGATAGCGGATGACCCGTCCATTGCCCTTGTCGGCTACAAATACGGTTCTACGGAAGTAGCAAACCCCGGAAGGATCAATCAATTGAAAAGGGCCACTTCCCTCACCACCAAATGAGGCGATAATCTGCTTGGTCTCTGTGCTGGTGGGCGGAGGATTTACCCCTTCATACCCCAGGGAAGTGAATTGATAGAGCGAATCGGTGCCGCTGTCTACCACAAAAATGTAATTGGTAAAATCTGGAGCGATGTAGACATCCTCCGGTTGAATGAATCGATTTGGGGTGTACATGAAGCGGTCGGCTTCGCTCGTGTCAAGCTGTACCTTGTCCGGGTCTTCCTCATAGCTGATTCCGGCAATCGGGTCCTCCTGGCGTAAAATACTCAGCACCTTATATTGTGCCTGATCGGCTGTTTGGGTGATAATGAAATCCCGGCTTTCATTTACTCCATTGATACGCTGTGGGGGTCCCATGTAGGTGGCAATGGCAGAGGGGTCGAGAATCGATTTCAAGCTACTGCTGACCGGATTCAGTCCATTGGCATAGCCCACATTATTGCCCTCTGCATCATAAAACAATACGGCATTATCCGGCCGGGCGATGGAGGTAAGGTCGTTGCGAGGGCCGGTGCGTGTTACATATAAGGTGTTATCTGCCAGGGTGGCCATGCCTGTAAATTCAACTGCTTCGTCATCATCGCCACGGAAGGAAGCCGAAACCCTTGACTGATCGGCAAAGGGGTGTATGATGGTATCCACGATTTGAACGTTTCCTCCGGCTGTACCGGTAAGCCGGTATATCGCAGCCAGATTGCGGAGCTCATTATTGACTTCAATGTTGATACGACCCGCTACATAGGTGTGCAGCCTTCGATCCTGGGTAACATCAGTAGCACCTGGAATGGCTATGGTATTCTGTATTGAACCGGTTTGGTCTAATACACGCAACCCTTCATCATCCACTACATAGACCATTTCATCGTAGCCAACAAAAACATCTACCGGGTTGCTAAAACCTTCCCAAATGGGCAGGATAGGTACGTAACCTACGTTTTCAGGATTTAGATTTGGGTCAATAGCACCCTGTTCGAATATCTCATCTACGGTGTCGTCTTGCTTACTGCCGAAAAGAAAGTCGCAGCTACTCAAAAAAGGCAACGACAGCAATAAACCAATGTATGTGAAGCCACGTAGTGTCATTAGAATAAAGATAAACCTAAAGTAAGGCGGTGTGTAGCACCAATACGGGCGGCACTGTTGAACCCATAGTCAACGGTAAAGTGCCCGTACCTGCGCTGCAAGTTCAGGCCAAAGCCAAAAGCGGGCAACGCTGTTTCGTCTGCTCCAAACAAATACCCACCGCGGATGAACAGCAAACGATTGAATAAATATTCAGCCCCAAAACCGAGGGTTTCATTATTGTCCGTAGGGTGGTTGAGTTGGGTAGCAAAGGTAAGTAGGTGTTTTTCTTGCTTTATGGCATCCCAGGCAAAACCGAGCCGGAATACAGATGGAATGGCAATCTGCTCAAAATCACTCAGTGTTTCCATGTTGCCGTTCACATTCAGAATATTGAGGCTACCTGAAGGAGTCGTGTTAGGGCCAAAGTTGTTAATGCCGACAGCAAAGCGGGTATTGGCGAGCCCTACATCGTATTGAAAGCCGAAATCGACCATTACAGCATGGGTATTAACATCCGCAATGCTTTCATTGACATATTTGGCGGTAAGGCCAAAACTGAAAGCATCTGTAAGACGCTGCGCGAAAGTCAGGCCTAAAGCCATATCGACCGCGCGGAATGATTGGCCCGTGCCGAACGGTTGAAACTCTGTGGTGACCGGCATCTCACCTGAGTCGAAGTAGATCATGCTGGCGCCCAGGTAGGAGTCGCCACCAACTTGCTTTACGACAGCGGCATGTTGCAATTGGGTTTCAGCAATGTATTGGGTATGCCCGGCCGTGAAGTGCCAGTCAAATGAATCGACTTGGGTGATGCCGGCAGGATTCCAGTAAAGGGCGGTTACATCATTGACTACCGCAATGTAGCTCTGCGCCATCCCGGCCGAGCGTGCATCCGGGGCAATTTTGAGAAACTGCAGTCCGGTCGTCCCCGTGCGCGAGTCACCAAAGGATGGCAACACCTGCGCCTGTGCCGACCAACCCACCAACAGGGCCACTCCTATGAACCACCAACGAAGCATCGATGCAAAATAACGGATTTTTGAGGGGAAAAAGGAGCCCCCCGGATAGTATTCACATTTCGATGATGTGGCTCCTGCAATGCTTACTTTTATGCGCAAACCAATCCTGCATTATGGACTTTCTAGACCCGCAGATACAACAGTACGCTGAAGAGCATACTTCACCTGAAAATGGGGTGTTGGCCGAATTGGCTGACTATACCCGGGAGCACATTCATCTACCCAATATGCTGAGTGGTCATATGCAAGGCCGGTTGCTCAGCTTGCTAAGCCGCCTGCGGCAGCCCAAGACTATATTGGAAATAGGTACTTACACGGGCTACAGCGCTATTTGCCTGGCAGAGGGAATGGCGCCCGGGGGCCATTTGCACACCATTGATATCAACGAAGAACTGCAACCGCTAGCCACCAAATATTTCGCCCAGGCAGGCCTCACCGATGTGATTACCCTCCATGTAGGCAATGCCCGCGAGATTATTCCGGCTATTGAAGGCAGCTTCGACTTGGTATTCATTGACGCAGACAAGTCCTGGTATCCGCATTATTTCGATTTGGTTGTCGATCGTGTTACAAAAGGTGGGCTAATCATTGCGGATAATGTTTTATGGAGTGGTCGGGTGTTGGATGAAGAGAAAGACAAGCGGACGACTGCACTGGACGCCTACAACAAAAAAGTATTGGCCGATGAGCGTGTGCAATCGCTGCTACTGCCAGTGCGCGATGGGCTGAATATTGCCCAAAAAATTGTATAGTATCCCGGCCAGCGTGCACAAGCCCATACGAGAGTGGCCGGTAGCTCCGTTACTTTTGATGCAGTTTGGCAGAATTTACGCACTATGCATCGTTGGGCACTACTAATCGTTTTATTGAGCTGGAGTACACTGTCTTGGGCACAACCGGTTCGGAAAATTACTACGGAAGAGTACATTGCGCAGTACAAGGACATTGCCATCCATGAAATGCATCGCACGGGTATTCCCGCTAGTATAAAGCTGGCACAGGGCATTCTTGAGTCGGGCTCGGGCAATAGCCGGTTAGCCACCGAAGCCAATAATCATTTTGGCATAAAATGCCACAAAGGCTGGACCGGGGAAGCCGTGTACGAAGACGATGATGCCCCGGATGAGTGCTTTCGCAAATACACAGATCCTACCACTTCTTACCTCGATCATTCAGAGTTTTTAATGACCCGTGATCGCTATGCTTTTCTCTTCGACTTCGATAAAACCGACTATAAGCGCTGGGCGCATGGGTTGAAAAAAGCCGGGTATGCCACCAATCCGAAGTATGCCCCCTTGCTCATTGGCCTGATCGAACGATATAATCTCCACCAGTACGATTTGGCGGGTCCGGTACAGCAGCCTATTGCACAGGTGGAGGAAGAGGAGTCAGTGGAGGAAGAGAAGATACAGGTATATCCAGCGGGTATCATTGAGGTCAATCGCGCTGATGTGGTGTATTTGCAGCATGGCCAGACGGTGGCGTCTCTGGCGGAAAACTATAACCTGCCGGAGCGGAAATTGCGCAAGTGGAATGATATTGATCTTGGCTTTACGGTACAGCCGGGCATGTACTTTTACCTGCAGCCCAAGCGTAACAGAGGTCCCATTCGGTACCATCGTGTAGCGGAGGGGGAAACCATGTACGCCATCTCGCAGCGCTATGGTATAAAAGTAGACAAGCTGTATAAGCGCAATGAAATGGAAATGGGGCAGCAACCGGCAGCCGGCCAGCGACTGTACCTGCGGGGCAGAAGAGATAATCCACCTAAGCTAAGACCACCACAACCACCACCCAAGCAGAAGCCGCAGGAAAAAGCCGACAAGGAAAAACCGGTCACCGCCTCTGAATCTAGCTTGGAAAAGAGTATGCCTCCTGCAGAAACAGCAACCCAGGAAAAAACACCTGAAGTCACACCGAAGTATGCTTATCAAAAGACAGGTAGCGATACAGCTAACCCATATGAAGAAGCAACGAAGCCGCCCATGGGTGGTGAGTTGGAAATACAAGACAGAGCAACTGTTCCTGCGTCAGGGCAAGAGCAGGTGTCTGCTAAGGAAGAGAATGCCAACAGCCATACGGACCAGCGCCAGGTACATGTGGTACAGGATGAAGAAACTTTATACGCCCTGTCGAAGCTGTATGGGGTAACTATCGAGCAAATCCGGGAATGGAACGATTTAACGGATAATACCATCCAAATTGGACAAGAGCTGATCATTTACACCCCTCAGTAAATCGCTACCTTTGTCGCTCAATTGGGAGGTATGAGCGATACAATAACCGTCAAAGACAAGCAATTTACGCCTTATATTTCGGCAGATCAGATCCAATTGCGCGTGCGTGAGCTGGCCCGGCAGATCAATGCAGATTATGCAGGAAAAGCACCGTTGTTTATAGCCATTCTTAACGGCTCTTTTATGTTTGCAGCCGACCTGTTTAAGCACCTTGACATCGACTGCAGTGTCTCATTTGTCAAAGTGGCCAGCTACAAAGGAACAACGTCTACGGGCCGGGTCATCAACCTTATTGGCTTGGACGAAATGATAAAGGACCGGGACATTATCATATTGGAAGATATTGTAGATACGGGTAAGACACTATCTGAGCTGTTGCCCGATTTCTACAATCAGAATCCTGCCTCACTGCGCATCTTATCGCTACTGACCAAGCCCTCCTGCCTGAAGTACAACGTGGAGGTAAATTATGTCGGCTTCGAAATTCCCAATGAGTTCATCATTGGATATGGGCTGGATTATGATGGACTGGCCCGTAACCTGAAGGATATCTATCAAATCGTAGCGTAAATTTTTAGGAATATGGTGAGGGGGTTATTCATGTCGATTTTGCTCCTGTTGATGGCTTGCCAATCTACGCATAGGCACACCCCCGTTACCGTAATGGTAGAAGGGGCTATGCGCAATGTGATGTGGGAGGGCGAATTGGCAGGGAAAGTGAAGGTTGATACGCTGCATCCACAAGCCACCCTGTATGGCCTCGGACCGGCCGAGTACTTGCAGGGTGAAGTGATGGTGCTCGCTGGAAAGGCGTACCGTTCACAAGTGCAACCCGACTCTTCTATGGTTGTCGAAATAGGTGATGCTATTCGTCCGCCTTTCTTCGTATATGCGCATACTGCGGCCTGGGATACCCTTTCTCTGCCTGATACGGTGGTTGACCTCCCTTCCCTGGAACAATATCTTACGGATGCGGTCCACGAGGAAAAGCCCTTTGTCTTTCAACTGCTGGGCACTATCGATACCGCTCACATCCATGTGCAGGATTTAGCGCCTGGCTCAGTGGTATCTTCACCTAAAGAAGCCCATGCCGGACAAGTAGATTATACTCTTGTGGATAGGAATGGGCAACTTTTGGGCTTCTATTCCACACAACATCAAGGGGTATATACCCACCATGACACCTATCTGCACATCCATTTTATGACAAAAGACCAAACGGCTATGGGGCACTTAGATGCTGGTCAATGGGCCGCTGGAAAGATGCAGCTACTGGTGGGAAAATCGGCTAACTAAGGTCTTGCAACGCATATTGCCTGGCGGCACGCACAGCGGGAAACCAGGACGCAGCAAATCCCAGTGCTAATACTATGAGGGCGACAAATAGATAGTCCCAGGGGTTGAGCGCAACTGGATAGTATTGTACTACAAAAGTACCACTACTCTGTATTGGAATGAGGCCTAAGTATTGTTGGGCCAACACCAATGCTGTAGCGAGTACAAAGCCGATAATAAGGCTGATAACGCTTTGCAGCACCCCTTCTGCCAAAAAGATTTGGCGCACCTGCCGCGTGGTGGCGCCCATAGCCTTCAACACTGAAATGTCTCTCTTCTTCTCAATTACAATCATGGATAGGGATCCGATCATATTGAACGCAACAATCACTAAAACAAAGGTGAGAATAAGGTAGACGACCAGTCGCTCCGCATTCATCACTTGGTACAGCAGGGCATTTTGCTGGTAGCGCGACTTGACCTGATACGCAGGACCAAGCGCGCGTGCTATTTCTTGCGTGGTACGCGCAAGTGGTCGGTTGGGTTGTAAAGCCACTTCCAGGGCCGTCACCTCCTCTTCGTAGTCCAACAAATTGCGCACAAAGTCGATCGGGGTGAAGATGTACTGGTTATCAAAGTCATCTTGTATGACAAAAACCCCCCACACCAATATCTCATCGCGTTCAAATTCATTTAACGGGATCAAGCTGCGGCCACCACCCCTGCGCGGCATAAATACCGACAGGCTGTGCAGGGGGTCTTTCAACTGCCCTACTTGAAGGGCCTGGTCGATACCCGATCCTATTACCGCATATTGGTAGGTATCATCTTCCAGCAGGAAGGTGTCGCCATACGCCATACTCGTGTCGAGGCCGGTCACATCGACAAAGGCGGTATTTACCCCTTTTATGGTAGCCGGTTGCTGCCGGCCATCGTAAACCAATAAACCATTTTCCTCCACCACCTCAGCTACTTCCCGTACGTCTGGGTGTTGGGCTAGGTATTGCTGCAGGCTGTCGTCTGGGACAAACACTTTCCCCTCGGTGGCCTCAATGCGGATATCAGGGTAAAACGAATCATACAGTTTCGTGACGAGCCCCTCAAATCCGTTGAAAACAGAAAGAATCAGTATGAAGGCGGCTGTACATACTGTAATGCCCAACATCGACACAGCCGTAATGACATTAATGGCATTGGTCGACTTTCGGGAAAAAAGATATCTGCGGGCAAATTGTAACGCTAGTCGCATGGTGGGCTAACGAATCAGTCTTCTGAAGAGTCGGAAGTATCATCTTCTTTCTTGATGTCTTTGAAGATCTCTTCCATCTTGTATACATAATCGAGAGAATCATCGAGGAAAAACTCCAGCTCGGGGATGCGCCTCAATTGATGTCGCATGGCATTTCCCAGTCGATAGCGGATATCAGAATGCTGCGCCTGAATAGTGTCCACCACTTGTTGCTTTTCTTCGGTATTGTAAACACTCAGGTATATTCGCGCGATCAACAGGTCAGGGGTGATCTTCACATGGGTCACCGTCACAAATGCCCGGCCATAGTAGGTAGGGCCATGCTTCTGAAACAATTGGCCGATCTCTTTCTGTATTTCCCGGGCTATCTGTTGTTGTCTTCTCGATTCCATGTGCGTGGTTTCCTAACGAATGTACAAAAGGCAAAGTTACCATTATCCTTACCGCTGATACAACGCAGCGATGGCATTGTTCGTCTGCATAAGGGTAGCCGTTTCGCTATCTTTGTCGCCAATTCATGAAGAGCTATTATCGCATCCTCCGGTACTTACGACCATTTTCGCTGAATCTGGTGTCCAGTGTGTTTTTCAATATTCTGGCGGCACTGTTTTCACTCTTCTCCTTTCTGATGGTGGTGCCTTTCCTGGAAATACTCTTTGGTACCACCGACCTGGTGATGGAGCGGCCTGAAGTGTCGGTTTCGGTAAATAGCTTGGTGAAACTGTTCAATTACCAAATCAGTCAGCTAATTGTAAACGAGGGCCCTACTGCTGCGCTCATTTTGATTTGTTTGTTGGTATTGGGGACCAGCTTATTTAAAAACCTGTTTCGCTATTTGTCGCTATATGTGATGAGCCCGGCCAGGCATGGTGTGACGCGAAATATTCGCAATGAGCTATTCCGCAAAGTACTGGCATTGCCACTCTCCTACTTTTCAGAAGAGCGGAAGGGAAACACCATTACCCGTGCTTCTAGCGATGTGCAAGAGGTGGAGATCTCCATGCTCAATACCCTGGAGGTTATTTTCAAGGAGCCGATCACCATACTCTTTTACCTGATCACCCTTTTTATCATCAACCCCTTTCTTACGCTCCTCATATTGATATTGCTGCCGGTAACAGGACTGGTAATTGGCCGCATCGGCAGAAAACTGAAAATGGCGGCTGCCAAGGGGCAAGCCTGGTTGAGCAGCTTATTGAGTACACTGGAAGAGTCGCTGGGAGGCTTGCGTATTGTCAAGGCGTTTGGTGCCGAGGACAAGATGGCGCATAGGTTTGAGCGGGAGAATGAGGCCTACTTTAAAATAAATGTCGGCCTGTATCGTAGGCGCGACTTGAGCTCTCCGCTTACGGAATTTCTGAGTACGATCGTTATCGTTACCGTATTGTACCTGGGCAGCACCAGCGTGCTGGATGGCGAAATCGAACCCGGAGTGTTTATCGGCTATCTCGTAGTGTTTTCTCAGTTGATCAATCCGAGTAAGACCTTCTCTAAGGCATATTACCAGATTCAAAAGGGGATTGCCTCCTCAAAACGCATTGAAGAGTTGCTGGATGCCGATATCGCTATTCGGGAAAAACCGAATGCAAAGCCGCTCAAGGATTTTAACCAGGAGATTGTCTACGATGATGTCAGCTTTGCCTACGACAAGGAGCCGGTATTGCAGGATATCAAGCTGACCATACCCAAGGGCAGAATGGTAGCCCTGGTAGGGCCGTCAGGTTCTGGTAAGTCTACATTTGCCGATCTGTTGCCACGCTTTTATGACGTCACTTCGGGAAGTATACGCATAGATGGACACGATGTGCGCGATCTAAAGATTGCCGACCTACGCAATCTATTGGGCATTGTATCCCAAGAGGCGATCTTATTCAACGATACGATCTACAACAATATCGCTTTCGGCAAACGCAATGTGGGTCGCAACGAAGTGATCGAGGCGGCCAAAATCGCTAATGCACATGATTTTATAATGCGCATGGAGAAAGGCTACGACACTATGGTGGGTGAGCGGGGCAATAGACTCAGTGGTGGAGAGCGTCAGCGAATCACCATCGCCAGGGCGGTACTCAAGAACCCCTCCATTCTCATACTGGACGAGGCCACCTCTTCACTCGATTCACATGCTGAAAAACTGGTGCAGGAAGCGCTTTTCAAGTTAATGCAAAACCGCACCTCCATTGTCATTGCCCACCGGTTGTCTACCATACAATTTGCCGATGAGATTCTCGTGATGCGTGATGGGAAAATATTGGAGCGAGGCAACCACATCGGATTGATGTCGAAGAATGGATTCTACAAAGAGTTGGTCAGCATGCAGGCCTTCTAATTGATCTCTTCCTTTTGAATAGCCGGGTGCGGACTGTTTTCGATCAGCTTTTTCATCTTCAGTACCGACCAGGCTTCCAACTCTTCCAGCGCCTCTCGTCTTTCATTTTGCAGGTCATTGATACGGAGCTCATTCAGCTCGGTGAGCCATCCTTGGCGAATGCGTTGCATCATGTTAAAGGCGAAGGAAGCGAGTTGACCACTTCGCTGGGTTTGCACCTCGCGTTGTAGCAATTGCAGCCCTTGCTGTATCTCTTCCGGATCGTTGCTCTTTCGGAAGTAAGAGCCGATATAGCCATACCACTCCGCAGTGGCGCCCCGGTTAATACGGTGGTTTCTCCGCAAGAAGAAGTCTCCCTTACCTTCTACAGGGGTATACGCATACACATAGCCAACGGCCAATATCAGGTCTTGCAACGGAGCGTCCTCAAACCGGGGGGCTTGACGCATAGCCGCCTGCTGGTCATACGTGGTAAGCCCGATCAAGCCTTGGGCAATCACTGCATAAGAGCTATCGCGTGTGGCATCCATATAAATACTGGTTAATGCCGGATCGCTGTAATTGAGTAATCGAGACAAGGCGGCACTACGCACCCGGGAGTTGGGGTCGTTGACCGCCATTTGCATAAGCTTCTGCTTGAAGGTGTCACCAGACGGACCTTCGGGATCAATGGTCCGAATGGCGGCTACGCGAAGCGCCCAGAATTTATCCTGTAGGGCCAGCAATTGTCCGGCTGCATTGAAAGTAGCGGAGTCACTGAAAAAGGCTAGTCCTTCCAATCGCTCAGCATAGCTGCCCTGGAGCATAGCCCGTTCCCACATAGCCGCTGTTCGTTCATCCTGCCAATGGGCTAATACGGTGCGGTCCGGATCAACACGGATATCCACCGGAGCAGCATTGTATACCAAGTGGGTGTCCCGGCTATGCCAATCGACCCACTGCCGTTTCCCATTGATGTCTATCGGTAAGGGGAGCCGGTATACCTGTGCGGAGTCGGTAGGGTGGGTCTGTTTTAAATGCACCCTGGTTTGATTTTGTTTTGGTCCTTCTTCATAGGTAACCGTGATGGTTGGATGGCCGGCATCATACAGCCACTGGTCGAAAAACCATAGCAGATCCTTACCGGTCACCTCCTCAAAGGCCAGTCGCATATCGTGTACATCTACGGCCTGGTAGGCGTGGGTTTGCAAGTAATATTGCAGGCCGCTGAAAAAGGCGTCCCGGCCGAGGTAGTTTTCCAACATTCGGAAGACAAGCGCTCCTTTCTGGTAGGTGTGTCGATTGAACATGGCACCCGGGCGCGGCTCATACATCCGCACAATGGAAGCGGGCCCCGACCGATCGACCTCAGCCATATACCTGCGCTTATCATTATTGGCTTCGTATTGCTCCCGGTCTTTACCCCCTGCTGCACGTGCCCAAACAAATTCACCGTAAGAGGCCATCCCTTCGTTGAGAACCAATTGCGGCCAGCTTTCAGTTGTCACCATGTCGCCAAACCACTGGTGGAACAATTCGTGCGCAATGAGTCCTTCAAAATCACGATCCATCAGGGTGCGGCTATCTACATTCATGTTGTCATACATGATAGTGGCCCCCGTATTTTCCATACCACCAGCCACAAAGTCCCTGACGGCAATCTGGCGGTACACCGGCCAGGGATATGGAACCCCCAATGTTTCTTCAAACACGGTCATCATGGGCTTGGTAGCGCCAAATACGTCCGCTGCATACGGACTCCATTCCGGCTCCATATAGTAGGCCAAAGGCACACGGCCTGCCGTGTCGGTAGTCACCTCAAAACGGCCCACCGTTAAAGCGGTCAGGTAAGGAGCGTGGGGCTTATCCAGTCGCCAGTGGTCTTGGCGCAGCCCATTTCCCAATGGCGTTTGTGCTACAAGTTCGCCATTCGAGAAAGTCGTCATCGAATCGGCTACCGTTATCAGTATTTCTTGTGTCATCCGCTGATTGGGATGATCAATGGTAGGGTACCATACGGAGGAACCTGTGGCTTGCCCCTGTGTCCATGCTTGTCTTGGATAATTGGGTAGTGTGTCTAGGGGATCAATAAAATAGAGCCCTTTGGCTGTTCGTGGGTTCCCGCTGTCCCGGTGGGCCCACACTTCCGGTTGAGCGATGTAGTCAATCTGCAGGGTGAGGGTGTCACCCCGATGCAAGCTGTCGCTAAAGGAAAGCTGCAGTTGACGAAAATTGTATTGTTGGGTAATAGTGAGTTGGGGGTGAGAGGGTGAAGTGACCGATTGAATAGCCATCCCTTTGGCATCCAGTGCCAGTGCATCCTGCCCATAGAAGTGAGGCGTAAGCCGCAAGGTAGCGGTAGCGGGGAAGGTCTGGTTGGCCCAGTTCAATTGCCCTTCGAGCCGGGTGTGTACCAGGTCAAAAGTTAAGGGTGGCGTTTCCACATAACCGGGGGCAAAGAAGCAGTGATGTTCATCCGCTAGTGGCCCGGAGGAAGGCGGAGTGGGTGCAGGCTCCTGGGGCTCCTCTTGCGTAAGTACCTGCTGAGAGGTACATTGAAGTAGAAAAAAAGCAGAAAAAATGACTAATATCCTATTTCTTGTGGTCAGCATGTATGCAAATTTGTAGCGGTCGTCAAAAAGCCAACAATCCTATTGTCAACCCCAAAAACACAAGTATGTTTCGGATAAAAGTAGCAGACAAGCATGAATTCACCATCAATAAAGACAACGGAAATCTCCAACTAAATGGCCAGCCGGTTGATTGGGACGTAGAGGTTACCGGTCAGCACACCTTCTCTATAATGTGGAACCAGGAGCACTACGATGCGGAGGTACAGTCTTTTGATAAAAAGGCGAAGAAAGTACGGGTGAAGGTCAACAACAACATCTACGAAATGGATGTGAAGGATGAATTTGATCTGCTGCTTGAGAAAATGGGTATGCACCAAGGGGCCGGAGCTAAACTGAATGAGTTGAAGTCTCCTATGCCAGGCCTTGTGCTGGATGTGATGGTTACAAGTGGTCAAGAAGTAAAGAAGGGCGACCCATTGCTGATTTTGGAAGCTATGAAGATGGAGAATGTGCTGAAGTCACCGGGCGAAGGTGTGGTGAAAGAGGTAGCGGTAACCAGCGGTGACGCGGTAGAAAAAAATGCACTATTGATAGAGTTTGATTAATCCAGCAATCGCTTTTCCCATTGCACCCCGCGTGCTTCCAGGTGCTGGAAGACAAATGGCAGCACCTCCGGATCTTTAGCAAGGAGCTCACCCGGCAAGATGCCCGTGTCTTCCACCTTACCGCTGGCCAACCAACGTACGGCAGCCGTGCAAGTAAAACCCGTGGTACGAGCCATAGAGCTTAGCCCCGTCTCGGGATCGCGATAATCTAACAGGTCGTACTCATACGTGACGGACTTCCCTTTGTCTACACCCTGTATCATTACGCGCATAACGGTAAACTCTTTTTCATCATCCTCTAATTGCCACTGTGGAAGTAGTAGTTTTTCCGTAAGGTCAATAGGCGCAATCGATTGCCCATTCACGTCCACCGGCTCAGTATCAAAATAGCCGGTATGGCGCATGGCTTCCATCAATTCAACATGTCCAGGATAGCGCAGTGTTTTTTCAATCATTTCGCGTACATCCAATGTGAAAAGTAAGGTGCGTAAGCCATCCGTATTGAAGGCTTCCAGCTCTCCAATGGTATCAAAGTGCAGTCGTTCTCTTTCTGATAGTGCAGGTAGGGTTATTATCTTGCCATGTCGTTTAATACGAGCTGGACGGGTGTATTCTTCGATCACATCTATCGGGCTGAAAGGCGCCTTGTACGCATACGGCCATTTGCGCTCTACCGGCAATCCACCTACATAGCAGACAAAGGATTCTACCTGCATGCCCATGGCATAATGGTGCCCCAAGATCAGATTGCTCATGCCGGGGGCCACCCCAATATCTACTATGGCCGGTACCCGTTGCTTCTTGGCCAGCGAATCAAGGTTGAGCACATCCTCTGGGCAAAACGAAATATCAACCAACGGCTTGCCGGCTTCAATGACGCTCTGTACCATTTGATAGCCCAGTGAACCCGGAATAGCCCCTACTACAATATCAAAATCTTTTACCAACTCCCGGATAGCATTCGGGTCGGCCAGGTCTGTATGCTGTGTCGGTACTTTACATTGTGAACCAAGATGATGGAGGTGTTCATCGTCAATATCGGCAATAGTTAGATCAAAGTCGGCTGACAGATCGTGGGTAATGGCCTGCGCCATACGGCCGGCTCCCAGGAGAATGATGCGCATAAGCAACGAATTAAAGGATTTTGCGTAAACTGCATGGCAATTAACGCCATGAAAATAGAAATTCTGCTCTGCTTGTGGATGGGATTCTTCGGAACGGTGATCGCTCAGGATGGACCGCTTACCCCGACCGATGAAAAGGCCAAAGTATGGCTCCAGTTTAACTCATCTGAGGGCGATCCTCTCCGCGATGAACTGCTAGTCTTTACCGGGAAAACCACCGCGTATACCGATTCTTGCATTACGGATTTCAAGGGACAATGCCGTTTTCTGATTCCGGAGGGGGCGTCCTACTGGATCCGCATCGAAGGGGTACGCGCAGATAGCCAGTTTCATGAGTTGGTAGTACCCGATATGCCTGGCTCACAGGAAATCGATGTGTTTTTGGAATATGCACCGCCTCCTTTTATTGTGCTGGAGCATGTGTACTTTGATACGGATTCGGCTGCCCTACGACCCGAATCCTTTCCTGAGCTGGACCGGTTGGCTACCTACCTGAAACGAAAAAAGAACCTTCGGGCCGAAATACAGGGCCATACGGATAATCAGGGCTCGCGGGCACACAATGCTACCCTCAGCCGCAACCGGGCAGTGGCCGTACTTCGGTACCTGGTTGCCCAGGGAATAGACTTCAGACGGTTGTCTGCAAAAGGCTACGGCCCTGACCAGCCAAAAGCTTCGAATGAAACGGCTTCTGGCCGGCAACTGAACAGGCGGGTGGAGGTTCATTTTACGGAAGCCTATTAAAACAAGGCACCTTGTTCGCCCCCGGCAAGGGGCTCGATCAGGTCAGGTTCGTCATTAGCGGCCTTATTCACGCGGTCGCTCACCTTATACCGTTCCATATCCGTTGCGGGAAAGGGTTGCAGTAGCTGCAGTACATCTTTCAGTGGCAGGTCATGTGAGAGCCATTCCCGCTCCTGGGCTTCTGGCAGAATGGCCGGCATCCTGTCGTGAATAGGCGCTACCAATGCGTTGGCGTTTACGGTAATGATGCTAAAGGTACGAATGGGACGTTCCTCTGCATCTTTCCACTCACTCCAGATGCCTGCCATGGCAAAGGGGGCAAATTGGTGTAAGCCAATTCTATACGGTTGTTTGGTCTTTTTATCCACGCGTTCCCATTCGTAGAAGCTATCAGCAATGACCAGGCAGCGCTGCCGCTTGACCGGATGCTTAAAAGCCGATTTTTCCAGCAATGTCTCTGCACGGGCGTTGATCATCTTGTACCCGATCTTGGGATCTTTAGCCCAAAAAGGAAGTAACCCCCAACGATGGTACGAAAGCGTATCAGGTGCTTCATCGGTGATGAGTGGGAGGGTTTGGCCCGGAGCAGCATTGAAGTGCTGTCGAAATTGACTGGCGTCAAATTCCACATGAAAGCGATTCTTGACTTGCACAGCAGGTAGGGCTAATGTATACCGTCCACACATGCTTATGAGTTTGGTTGAAAGGTAGTCAATGTTTCATACTGTGCGCCCTGAGGAGTAAGGTGAGAGCGATAGAGTACCAATCTTTCGCAGTACAAGGGAGGTAATGTCCACTCTGGCCACTCGATGGGGTACACCCGCTCTTTGGTTTTGATCCGTGCCAGGGTGAGGTGAGGGGTCACTTTGGGTTGTACCGGGGGAAGGGCGACCATTTTTGCTACTTGCTGGTGAAGTTGGTGATACAAAGTGTTGAGGCGATCCTCCGGTTCGTATTGCGCCCAGACCATACTGGCGGCACCTTGCCGCTTGATTGTGCGAAACCGTTGAAAGGCCAGCGAAAAGGCCGTGAAAGTCGGCTGCAGCGTAGCTTGCAACGTGGGCCAGTCTGCGTCTTTTACCTCCCCGATAAACAAAACCGTGAGGTGCCAATTGTCCGAGGGCACCCATCGAAAACCGGCAGAAGGATGCAGTACCTCTTGTTGCCAGGCTTGCAAAAGAGTGCTCGTTTCCTGCGATACAGGAAAACCCAAAAATAATCGCATGAATCAATAATGGATCTGAAAGGTGCTGTAGCCGGTTGTCTCTCCGTCAAAACTAACATCCACATCTTCTACCCGAGCACTGGAGGGACCGAGCTGACACCATTCAACAAATTGATTGACGGCATCGTCAGTGCCTTCTACCTCTATGTAAACAACCCCATTTTCGAGATTCTTTACATAACCGGTAACACCAAGCTGACGGGCTTTTTGCTGTGCACTGGCTCGATAATAGACGCCTTGCACTTTGCCGTGAACGTGCAATACTGCTTTTTGGAGGGTTGCCATAGTCGAATCGCCTTTCTGGTGGTGAATGGCTTCGCTATGCTAGAACTTCGGACACTGGTTTACTCGTTTTTTGGCCTCAATACAGCCATTATACGACAGCGACAACTCAAAACCACCCCGGCTTTGATTCGCTTGTGCAGCATCTGAAATGGTTATATCATAGCTAAAACCTAATAGCAAACTGCTGAACTCTACCCCTACCAATGCAATAATCGCATCAGAATTGCCCGGTGTGGCGTCATCACCGATCGCTCCGGCATACCGATGCCACAATCCGAAGTATAAGGCTGATTCATCTGTATGGTATCCAAAGCTGGCACCGGCATTGATCTGCTGGGCAGGGCCTTGCTGCATGAACAGCACAGAAGGGGATAAAGAATAGTAGTCACCCAATTCCGTGGTGAATCCACCATGCACCACCAATCGAGGTGGAAGGAATACTTCTTCCTGCAACAACGAAGTATTTGGCTCCAACGCATGGTAGTACGCACCACCCAGGTTGAAGCTAAACCCATCCAAAACCGTACTCCAATGCATGCCCAGGTTCAGGTCTGCATATTGCACGGGCTCGTAGGCTTCTCCACTAACAGAACCGGCAATCACACCATTGGGCCCGATTTGATTCGGGAACACAAGGTTCACCATGTCCACGCTGCTATTGACAAAAGCACCCTGAAAGCCGGCCGACAGAAAACTGCTTTCACCTACACGCTGGTGGTAAGCCAGGGATAGTCCAAGTGTCGTATTGGTTAGGTTGCCATCACCAGAGCGGTCATTGAAGCCTAACACACCTACCCCCAGCGAGCTACCATTAAATTTTTCGCGGAACAAAGCCGCATCAAAGGCAGCCGAATAGGTAACATAGGGAGCCGGTACGGCATTCCACTGGTTTCGGTAGTTAATTGCCGCACGGTAGGTGCATTCCAGTTTTCCTGTCAAAGCAGGATTTAAGGTAAGCGGTGAGGCATTGAATTGAGAAAAGTGTATATCCTGTGCTTTTACCGAAATAAAAGCCAGGGCTGCTAGTAGAATGGTTAACAGTCTTTTCATGTTCACAGGTTACTACAAAATATGGGGAACAGCTATAACTCCCTCAAATCTAAAGGTTTCCGAAAAAAAGCACAATAGATAACCCCTGATTGCGCGCTTCCGTTCGGAAAGTTAAGATAATGAAAGCGTAAAATTGAATTAAGACTGCATTTTTGCGCCAAATGCCAGGTCGCCTGCATCGCCCAGTCCGGGTACGATATAAGATTTGTCATTCAGCTCCGGATCGATGGCGCCTGCCCAAATATGGGCTTCCGGCACTTCATGTTCCATTTTCTCAATACCCACCTGCGAGGCAATGGCACAGACGAGATGTATGGCTTTGGGTGTTCCGATTCGCTGTAGTGCTTTGATGGTTAGCGCCATAGAGCTACCTGTGGCAAGCATCGGGTCGGCAATGATTAGGATACGGTCTTCAATAGGTGGACAAGAGAGGTATTCCAATTCTATGACAAAATTGCCGGCATCATCGTGCTTTCGGTAGGCGGATATGAAAGCATTGTCAGCTTGGTCGAACACCTCCAACAACCCGGTGTGCATGGGCATGCCAGCCCGCAAAATATTGGCAATAAGGGGCTGCTCCGCCATTACATGCGCCTCAGTAGAGGTAAGGGGGGTTTGTATTCGCTTGGAGGTATACGGCAGATACTTGCTGATTTCGTACCCGGCAATAGCGGCAATACGCTCCAGGTTTCTGCGAAACCGCATGCGATCACCTTGCACGGAGATATCGCGCAGTTCAGCTACATACTGCTGAATCAAAGAGGGCCCTTCACTGAGGTTGTGTACCATGCCGATGGGTTTTCGCGCAAAGGTAATTATTGGAGCGCGTACTGTACGATCTGTTCGTAGGGCTTTCGCCACCCTTTCCACTCAAAGGTCTCGCTAAAGGAATTGTTGTGCCACAGCGTATAAAGTGTGCCGTTTACCTCTTTCACCCTGTCGATAATGGGCTTGGCCGCCTCCAGTACCTCGCGCGGTTTGTTTTTGTTGTAATACTGATAGACGGAGTCCATTAGGGCAAAGGGGTGCAGCATCAGATGTGTTTTATTCTCCAGGTGCAGGTTGTAGAAGTAAAAGGGGGTGCAGATGCCGGCTCTAAAACCGGCATGACTGGTATACCCAAGGGTGTAGTCATGTTCAATATCCAGATCGATCAGGTGCTGATAAGTGCCCGGTAGTTGCAGCTTCAGGTAATGCTGGCGGCTACGGGTAATGGGCCGCTTGGTAATCTCCTCGATGCTCTCTTTTTCTTGTGCCACCTGCCCTTTGTCCTTATTCGATCCGTAGGAAGGGTGCACCCCTACTGCCGCATAGTCCGATACATGCTTGATCAATCGCTGGTAGGCCGGCTCGTGGATAGAAATATTTTTATCGTACTGATCGTACTGTCCCACCAGGAAAAAATAAATGGGCTCGAGTTCAAAGTCACGCTGCAATTGTTTCAGGTAATCGAAGGTGTAATAGGGGTCCTGCGACAGGTGGAGTAACGTGGCAGTGCGTTGTACCACGTCCTTTAGGTTAAGAGTGAGCAATCCTTTGGCAAAGCCGCCCAGCGTGCGCAGCAGTCCTTTGTGTTGATAGGCCCACGCAATATCAATATCGTAGGTGGGTACGAAGCGGTATTGCGGTGGAGAAAAGGTTAGGTTGGGGAAGGTGTCGTGCAGTAATTCTTGCAGTGCCATCGCCCAATAGTTGACTACCGGCTGATCGAGGAAGTCCTCCTTAAAAGCCAGGCTCTGCTCCGCTGAGAATCGACCATGGTCATCTTTGATGTAGGGAAGGTACTCCTCATAGCGACTTACCAGATAGAATGTAGCAGCAAAAAGATCAAATGGGAGTGCGCTTTCCTGGTGAACAGCAAAGAAAGCTTTTGTGCCTGCATAGGGAAATACCTTTATGTCTTGCTCCTTGGTGCCACGTTCGAATAGCAAAGCGTGAGCGGCAATCCACAATGGCGCCTCCATTGACTTTTGGGTGTAGGCGATTTTTGCCCCCAAGTGTTCCTGCCACTCTTCCAGGGAGTCAGTAAGCTTGCTGTCTACACCTAGCAACTGGTGAAAGACCAGATCGAATGTATACCGAACCCGCTCTGTGATTTTCGTGGTGTAAATGAATAGCATGATCAGTCCGTAAATGCGCTACCAGTCAGATAATGTTTACGCAATAGCGGACTGATGCGGTAGCGCTCATCACCCGTATCCCGGTGTAACGCCTCCAATGCTCGATGTACCACATCGACCCCGATGGCATCGGCCCAGGCGAGGGGGCCTCTCGGATAATTGGTGCCCAGGCGCATGCCGAGATCTATGTCTTGCATAGATGCGGTGCCCTCCTGGTGGGTGTAGCACGCTTCGTTGATAAGCATGAGCAGTATGCGTGGTGTTACCATACCCACCCGGTCGGCTACCCATTGTACCTCGCGCCCCAACAGGCGGCCAACTTCTTCGCCTTTGGGCTTGTCTGCTTCGTCTAGCACACTGCATTCCATCACCGGCCGGTCGATAAAGGTAGGCAGCGTATTCCATCCCACCAGCGTGACCGGGGCGGGCTTGCCATACTGATGCACCGCCTGGGCTAAAGACTGTATTACACTTCCGGCTACCAGAATGGCTCCTTTTGCTTTGCTGTAATAGGTCAGTCGGTTGGGCGCCTGGTCAAATGACAGGTCAAAAATCAATTTGAAGTTGGGAATAGCAAAGGCCATCTCCTCTATGTCATGCCCTATCGTGGGGTCGGCATCTGCCGGGAGGAGGGCTTCAAATTCAGCCGTTTGCTTGGGGGAACCTATTATTAATACTTTCATGGCAAAGCCTTAATTTTCGTGGTCTAAGTTACTAAAGGACGTGCACCCTATGGCAAAAACAATCATCGAAACCCCGAACGCTCCCGCCCCAATCGGCCCCTATTCACAAGCGGTACGGGTGGGCGACACCGTGTATATCTCCGGGCAGATTGCCCTGGATCCGGCAACCGGAGTACTGGAGACCAATAACCTGGAAGCGGAAACCCACCGGGTAATGAAAAATCTGGGCGCTATCTTGCAGGCGGCAGGATTGGATTATACACATGTCGTTAAGTGTAGCATTTTTCTATCAGACATGGGAAGTTTTAGCCGGGTGAATGCCGTGTATGGCGACTATTTCGGTACGCAGCCACCCGCCAGGGAAACCGTAGAGGTCAGCGTTCTGCCGAAGCAGGTGAATGTGGAGATTTCTGCCATAGCCGTTGCCACAGCCTAGCTGCCCGATTGCTTGATAAATAAACCCCTAGCAATATCAGTATCATCCCCACAAAGTGCCAGGGCGTAATTATTTCACCCACCACGGCACCCCATAGCAAGGCTACCACAGGAATGAGGTAGGTAACCGTAGAAGCAAATAAGGCATTGGTGCGTTGGGTAAGGTAGAAGAAAATAACACTGGCATAGCCGGTACCGATTACGCCAAGAATGGCTACATACCCCAATGAAACGCGCGCCTCTGGCTGTGCTGTAATGCGAGGGATGAAATCGGTGGAGAGCAAAACGGCCAAAGCCGGAATACCGATCATTAAAAAGGAGACGGCAGAAATGGTAAGGGGGTTAACCGATTTCAAATAACGACCAATAATGTTGGCGCTGGTACCATAGCCAATGGTAGCGACCAATATCAGGGCACCATATCCATAGGTCGACCAATCGACTCCACCCGTGCCCAATAGGATCAATACAGCCGAGCCGGCCAGTCCCATTACCACCCCAGCCAGTTTTATCCACTGAAATAGTAACCCAAAAAAGAGAATGCCCAGGAGAAAGGCAAACAATGGTGTGGTGGCATTGATTATGCCGGTCAATCCACTGTCAATGCGGGTTTGTGCAATGGCAAACATAAAGGGGGGCATACCCGAACCAAAAAAGCCGACACCAAATATGGCTAACCACTTATCTTTCGGCACCTTGGATAAATGCTTGAGTAACAATGGGGATAAGGCGATCATGGAAATAACGATACGTAAACAGGCGACCTGTATGGCCGATAGGCCTACCAACCCCTTCTTGATAAGAATAAATGAACTACCCCAGATAAGACCGAGTAAAACGAGCATACCCCAGTTGGCTGCGTTGGCAGAAGGTTTTTTCATGGCTTAGCTAACCGATTCCTCCGTATTGGGTTCACCATGCATTCGCGCCCAGAGCGCGTCCTTAAGCTGAGCAATGCCTTTACCGGTGACGGCAGAGAAAAAAACATGAGGGATATCCTGCAGGTCTGCTGCCAGCAAGCCACGGAGTTCCTCATCGGTAAGGTCACGCTTCGAGATACCCAGCAGTCGGGGTTTGGTCAGCAACACCGGGTTGTACTTGCGGCATTCTTCCAACAGCACTTCGTATTCCTTGCGGATGTCCTCACTATCGGAAGGGACGATAAAAAGCAGCACCGCATTTCGTTCAATGTGCCGTAGAAAGCGAATGCCCAGCCCCTTACCGGTATGCGCCCCTTCAATAATACCCGGTATATCGGCCATCACAAACGACTTATTGTCGTGATAGCTGACAATACCCAGATTGGGCACCAGGGTGGTAAAGGCGTACGAGGCGATCTTTGGTTTTGCTGCCGAAACAGCCGCCAAGAGGGTGGACTTTCCTGCATTGGGCAATCCTACCAGGCCCACATCAGCCAACAGCTTAAGCTCCAGTACCATCCATTCATCCCGGCCGGCTTCACCGGGAATGGATTTGCGAGGGGCTTGATTAGTAGCACTTTTAAAGTGGGTGTTCCCAATGCCCCCTTGTCCGCCCGGCAACAGGATCTTCTCTTCTCCATCTTCCGTGATCTCCAACAGCTTTTTCTCCGAGTCAGCCCTTTTGGCTACCGTACCGAGGGGCACTTCCAGGATCACATCTTCACCATTGGCACCTGTGCGATTGCCGCCTTCACCGGGCTTGCCATCTTCTGCAATCACATGTTTACGGTACTTCAAGTGGAGGAGGGTCCACAGTTGTGAATTGCCCCGTAGTATAATGTGGCCGCCCCGGCCGCCATCGCCACCGTCAGGGCCACCTTTGGGGACAAACTTCTCCCTGCGGAAATGGGTGACGCCATTCCCTCCTTTGCCCGACCGGCAATTGATCTTCACGTAGTCAACGAAATTGCTGCCTTCCACAGGGATAAAATAAAAAGCCGGTCTGCGCGGGCAAACCGGCATGTAAACTAAATGCTATTCACTTACGCCAGGCTTTCGATCGCCTGGGAAAGTTTGTCAAATATCTGGTCGATATCACCCTCCCCTTCAATCGGGTGGAGCTTCCCTTGTTTGTCGTAATAGCCGGCTACCGGAGATGTCTCATTGTGGTACACCTCAATGCGTTTCTTTATCGTGTCCACATTGGTATCGTCACTGCGTCCGGAGGTCTTACCGCGGTTCAGGATGCGTTGGATCAGTTCCTCCTCACCCACTTCCAGTGCCAATACACCGGTGATGGACATATCCTTCAGGTCCATGAGCTTATCAAGTGCTTCTGCCTGAGCTATGGTACGCGGAAACCCATCGAAGATGAAGCCCTTGGGGTTGTTTTCCAACTGCTCATCCATCTTGGCTCCGAGCATTCCGATCACGACCTCATCTGGCACCAGCATGCCTTGGTCAATAAATTTCTTCGCTTCCAGCCCTAGTGGGGTCTCATTTTTCAATTCGTGCCGAAAAATGTCTCCAGTTGAGATGTGTACGAGAGAGAATTTGTCCGCCAGTTTTACGGACTGTGTGCCCTTACCGCTGCCGGGAGGGCCAAAAAGAACGATATTCAACATCGTCTGTAACGACTTTAGTGAATTGCAAAATTACAAAAGCCTATCCTATCAGGGGAATGGGAGGATGCCGTATTCCTGTTGATGGGTGTGCTGGTACAATTTCGCACTTTCAGAGAGGGTTTTTGACAGGGGGCGGAAGGTGAAGTTGAGGTGTTGCTGCAACTTGTCCTGCCGAAATTCATATTCGGTAAACATATTGCGGGCTATGGCTTTCGTAATCAGGGGCCGGCTTCCCGTCAGGGCACTTCGGAAAGCTTCTATCTGGCGCAGCACCTGTATCATCCACGGTCGGGCAGGTATGGAAGGTGGCTTAACGTGCAGCTCTTCGGCCAGCTTTTTCATCACTTCGTGGTAGGGCCGATTGTCGGCTACCACGATAAATCGCTCCTGCTGAATGGAGCTCTCCATGATAAGATGGGCCACCTGAACCACATCACGTACATCTACAAATCCGGTTTTACCGGGCGGAAAGAATTTTTCGCCCTTGGCTACACGCTGCACAATACGCGCTGAACCGCTGTTCCACCAACCACCACCCAATATGATGCTGGGGTTCAGGATCACCGCATTCATACCTTCCACCATCCCCCGCCATACTTCGCGTTCGGCCCGGAATTTACTGATGGCATAAGGTGAATTATATTTACTTCGCTCCCATTGATCGGCTTCGGTGATGACCGCTTTTGGCCGGTTGCGGCCAATAGCCGCTACAGAGCTCAGGTGGAGCATCCGGCCCACACCCTCGCTCAGGCACAGGTTGACCACATTGGCGGTACCTTTGGCATTGATGGCCATCATCTGGGGGATGTCTCGCTTGTCGAAGGATACCGTGGCTGCAGTATGGTACACTTTATCTACTCCTTGCATAGCTGCCGTCAATGCAGGTACATCCAGCAAATCAGCTTCTACCCACTCTATTTTGTCTTTCACCTCCTCTACCAATGCAAATCGGCTGTTGGGTCGATGGATAGCCCGAACGGATTCACCTTGTTGTACCAGCCACCGGGCCAGGTAGGAGCCGGTAAATCCTGTCGCGCCCGTGATCAGTGTCTTCCCCTTCATCATGGTAAATATACAGCTCCTCCACAGGTGTGTTGGTGAGCGCCAGTTAGGCGAGGGAGGCTGTAAGGCAACTGCCACCAGCGCATAGCACCGAAGTAAGCAAATAGTATAGCTTCTTTTTGATCGATCACTACAGGGTCGGGTAGAACCACCCGGCCGGGCCATGCTTCCTCCACTTGTTGGTGTAGAATAGGATGATGAGCGCCCCCGCCTGTTAGCAGTAAAAGATCGGTAGGGGCCAACATTCGTCCTTGTGTTATGGATTTCAGCGCGCGCCCTACTAAAGCGGCCACAGTATGCAATTTGTCAGCTAGCTGAGCGGGGTGGGCGGCTAAAGGCGGCCAAAGGTTGTTCATTACCGCCTGTGCTTCCAATGATTTGGGAGGCTGTTCCAGGTGATAGCGCCAGTTCCAGAGCTCTTCCAAAAGGTCAGGCTGAGGGTGGCCGCCTGCACTCAATTGTCCGTCTTTATCATATGGTAAACCCATTTCTTTTGCCAGTGCATTCATTAACAAATTGCACCCTGTTAGGTCGAGACCCAACGCATCGGTTGGTAAGTGCAGATTGGCAATGCCACCCAGGTTGAGGTACCCTTTGTAGCCGGGAAACAACACCTGATCGCCAAAGGGGGCCAAAGGTGCGCCTTGTCCCTTGTAGGCCATATCGCCAGACCGAAAATCCGTGATGGCAGGGAGGCCTGCCGCGGCTGCCAAGGTGGCGCCATGACCGATCTGATAAGAATAGCCCTTGTCTGGCGCATGGTCAACGGTGTAGCCGTGCGAGGCAATAGCCGTAGGAGCGGGAAGCTGTTGTTCGGTTAGCCAGTCCTTCACGAGCGAACCTAAACAGGTACCATAGGCGCGATCCAGGGCTAAAAGAGCGGAAGGATCCAAACCCTTGGCCGCTGAAAGTCTCGCTATCCATTCGTCATCGAAGCCTGCTGAATGACTGTCAATCAATTGCCACCGCAGACCGGCCTCACTTTTATCGAATTGCACATACGCCATATCTACACCGTCCATGGAGGTGCCAGACATTACGCCCACAACAGCAAGAGATTCATTCATTATTTACGCAAGGTAAGCACATAATCGGCAACAGCATCGATCTCTGCTTCGGTTAAAATTCCTTCATACGACTGCATCGTATTACGTCCATGGGTGATTACTTCCACCATGCCAGCCTTGTCCAATTCGGATTGTGCCAGGTTGGCGGCCATATTCAGTCCAAGTTGGCCATCGGCACCATGACAGAGTTTGCAGTATTGGGTGTAGATAGCTTTCCCATCGGGTGACTCGGATGCAGCGGTGGTTGTTTTGTTGTCACCACAACTGGTTGCGACTAATACCAGGAATGCCACTATTCCAAAGGCTCTCATAAGGGCTATTTTTTAGAAAAACCAATTAATGAACCCGGAAGTTTAAGCCATAAGCTGGTAGGTGATCAGGCTGGCGACATAAGCTAAACCGGTCATGTACACCAGTTGTACCATAGGCCATTTCCAACTTTTAGTTTCTCTCCGGACAATGGCCAAGGTACTCATACACTGCATGGCAAAGGCAAAAAAGACCATTAGAGACAAGCCCGTGGCCAGTGTGTATACCGGCTGATCGGTGCCGGGTTTGGTATCCGCTTGCATCCGTTCACGTACGGTCTCCACATCTTCGTCTCCGGCCTCAACACTGTAAATGGTAGCCATAGTTCCTACAAATACTTCACGTGCTGCAAAGGAGGTGATGAGCGCAATACCCATTTTCCAATCGAAGCCCAGGGGGGCTATGGCCGGTTCAATTACCTTGCCGAAGTGACCGGCAAAGGAGTTGCGCAATTGCACGGCCTCGGCAGTGGTTTGTCCGGGTATATCCTGTGCTTCTGTCTGTGCTTTAGGGCCCACCTCCCAGCCTATATCTTGTGGTCCATAGGATGCGAGAAACCACAGGATAATAGAAATAACCAAAATGACCTTACCCGCTTCCAGGGTAAAGATTTTTGCCTTTTCGTACATCGTCAGGAGTACATTGCGCCAGCGTGGGGGACGATAGATCGGCATTTCCAGCAGAAATAGGCTCCTTTCTGCGGTGCGAATCAATCGGCTAAGGACAAACGCTACCGCCATAGCGGTTACCAGCCCCAACAAATAGAGGCCGAGCAAAGTCAAGCCTTGCAGACTGATAAAGCCTAACACATAATTGTTGGGTATCACCAGTGAAATCAGTATGGTGTAAACGGGTAATCTGGCCGAGCAGCTCATCAAGGGAGTAACCAGAATAGTGATTAGCCGCTCCTTCCAGTTTCCAATATTTCTGGCGGCCATAACGGCAGGTATCGCACAAGCGAGACCACTCATCAGCGGAATTACCGACTTTCCGTTCAACCCGGCACTCCGCATGAGCCGGTCAGTGAGATAGCTTACCCGGGCCATATAACCGGTCTCTTCCATAATCGTCAGAAACCCAAAAAGTATAGCAATCTGCGGAATGAATATGACTACACCCCCTACACCCGCAATCACACCATTTACCAGCAGGTCAGTGCCCCAGCCTGCCGGCAGCGTATTGAGCAACCATTCGCTGAGTAAGGATGTGCCCGACTCAACCAGGTCCATCGGGTAGGCAGCTAGGGTGAAAATGGCCTGGAAAATGGCAAAAAGAATACCCACCAAAATCACATATCCCCAGAACCGGTGGGTTAACAGCCGGTCCAGTTTGTCGGTAAGGTTTTCATTAAGGGTAGTATTAAGTTGTAAAGCCTGTTGCAGAATTCGATTAATGCGCTGATAACGCTGCAAGGTCTCTTCGGCCTGAAATTGGGATTGCTTAAGTCCGTGCTGTTCTGCCAGCGCCTGCAAGAAGGTCAGTTTCTCTGCTGGCAGGTAGTGGAAAGACTTTGGATTGATGGCATATTGCATCAACAAGTAGGGGGACTCTTTCGGGTACACCTCTTGCGCTGCATCGATGAAGGATTGGTATTTTTTTGAAGCGGGGCAAAAGACCTGTGAAGATGGGGCTACTGGATTTTCCAAGGCACGCTTCAGTTCTTGCAATCCCGACTGCTTACGTGCATTCACCGGAATTACGGGCACCCCCAATTCTTCTTTCAGTAGGGCAATATCTAAGCTTGACCCTTCCCTTTCTACAATATCCGTCATGCTCAGTACCACCAGGGTAGGCATTTGCAAATCCAACACTTGGGAGCAAAGCAGTAGATTGCGCTTCAGGTTAGAGGCGTCTACAACAACGACCAGCGTATCCGGGTGCTCGGGATGTTGCGGGTCCAGCAACACATCATAAACGATCTCTTCATCTTGAGACTTTGGATAGATGCTGTACGTACCCGGCAGGTCTGTTATCTTTACAAATTGGCCATTGTCCAGTGAAAAATGACCTGTCTTTTTGTCGACTGTTACGCCCGGGTAATTGCCGATTTTCTGATTGAGCCCAGTGAGTGCATTGAAAATGGATGACTTCCCACAGTTTGGGTTTCCAACTAAAGCAATTTTCGGTTCTTGCTTCCCCATGCCCGCTCCTCTTTTCGCTGTATTAGCTTACCAATGCTGCTTCCTGAATGGCAATTTCCCTCGCCTGTTGCTTGCGTAAGCTCAGGCGGTAGCCACTTACCTTCACGGTTATAGGGTCACCTAGCGGTGCGCGGGCTACCATTGTTATAGCTTCACCAGGAATACAACCCATCTCCATCAATGCGGAGGCATCCGGGCAAGCGCTTAGGTCTTTGATGATCCCTTTTTGGCCCGGCTTTAAATCTGATAGGTGCACAGACTGTTTATTTAGATTCATTTTAAATAAGGCGCAAGGTAGGAGTTTGGTTTAGTAAAACCAATGGTTTTAACCAGAAAGATTATGGGTGTGTAGGTTGATTGTCGTGGGTTGAAGCAGAGGTGATAGGGTTGGAAAAGGCAAAACCCTCAAGCGGCAAATCTGCAGGGGCTTCCAGTTGGTAGTCTGAAA